>JAHDIL010000002.1:15139-16632 GCA_020630835.1 Verrucomicrobiota bacterium | reverse complement strand
ATTGCTGCCTCCGCCAGTCGCTTGGCAGGCTCCGCAAGAACCGGTTGTTACGGGCCGGCACGCAGCCGTGCTTGATGGAAATACCATGCAGTTCTTCCTCAAAAAAGATGCCCACGAGCCTGTGCGTGTCGCTAGCACCCAGAAATTGCTTACCGCCATGGTCATCGTTCAGGCAGGTGGGCTAGATGAGTTAAGGGTGGTGCCGGAGGCCGTTCGCAATGTTGAGCCTACGGTTATCGGCATTCGTCCTGGTGAGAAATATACACGCCGGCAGCTACTCATGTCCCTACTGATAAAGAGTGGTAATGATATTGCCATGGCTCTGGCGATCGAGAACGCCGGCAGCGTCGAGGCCTTTGCTGCGAAGATGAATGACCTGGGTAAGGTGATCGGTCTGGTGAACTCGAACTTCGTCAATGCCTCGGGCTTGCCAGTAAGTGGCCAATATTCTTGCGCTCGTGATATCGCCATCGTCGCTTATGAGGCTTATCAAGATCCGACGATCCGTGAAATTGTGCGCACACGCGAGTTTGACTTCGTTTTTCCTGATGGGCGGAGCAGAAGACTAGAAAATACAAATCTCGTTCTCCTGAATTTCTCCATCTGCAATGGCATGAAGACGGGGTATACCTTCCGGGCAGGTCGGTGCCTAGTATCGAGCGCTAAGCATGATGGCAAAGAGCGGATAGCGGTTGTCCTTGGGAGTAAGCTTCCAGACGTCTGGCATGACAGCGAAAAGCTCTTGCACTGGGCAATGAGTGTCGAGTTGATGGAGTGATTTCCTTGCAAGCTTTCAGCGAAATGAGCCGGGTTTGGTGTATTTTGGCTATTTTTGAATCGTTTGGGATCTTTATTTTTGCAAGTTAGGTGAAAAATGGCTATTTTCGCGTTGATGGATCCTGTTTTTGTGTAATCTTTTGCTAAAATATTCAATTTTTGATATGGCTGCGACTCAAAATCAACCAATGGACGGCGCTCAGGCGCTCATTAAGACGCTTGACTCTTTAGGTGTTGAGTATGTCTTCGGGTATTCAGGTGGGGCTGCTCTTCCCATGTTTGATGCTCTGGAGACAGTGGAGTCGAACATTAAATTCGTTCTCACGCGGCATGAACAGGGAGCTACGCACATGGCCGATGGATATGCTCGGGCTACGGGTAAGCCCGCTGTTGTTCTTGTAACCTCAGGCCCAGGGGCTGGGAACACGATTACCGGTATCATGACGGCGCAGATGGATTCTGTGCCGATGATCATTCTGTGCGGACAGCAGGTTACTTGGATGCTCGGTAAAGACGCCTTCCAAGAGGCTGATATTTTCGGCATTACCATCCCGGTTGTTAAGCATAACTTCCTCGTTCGTGAGACAAACGACTTACCAAGGATCGCTCGCGAGGCTTTTTACATTGCGACCTCGGGGCGTCCTGGTCCGGTTCTTATCGATATCCCCAAAGACATCAGTCAAAGCGAGTTTTCTGGAGATCTTGATGCGGAGATC
>JAHDIL010000002.1:7041-15129 GCA_020630835.1 Verrucomicrobiota bacterium | reverse complement strand
TTCCTGGTTACCATCCAGAGGCGGCTTTTGATATCGACTCCAGTGCCCTCGAAGAGGCGGCTCGCTTGATCAACCTTGCGAAAAAGCCGCTTATCCTGGCTGGTCAGGGAGCAATGATCGCAGGGGCGGAGAATGAGCTGCTCGAACTCGCCGAGAAATTTGATTGCCCGGTGACCAGCACATTGCTTGGTAAGGGCGTCTTTCCAGAGAGCCATCCACTTTCACTCGGGATGTTGGGCATGCACGGCACAGCTTATGCCAATAAGGCCGTTTGCGAATGTGATCTGATCCTTAACGTGGGTTCTCGTTTCGATGACAGGATCATCGGTCAAGCTGATAAATTTGGTGCCCAGGCGAAAATCGTTCACATCGATATTGATCCTTCGGAGATCAATAAAATGATCGTTCCCGACATTGCTGTCATAGGCGATGCGAAAGCTGCACTGACCCAACTCTTGCCACTTGTGGAGGCGTCGGAGCACAAAGACTGGCTGGTGCATCTCGGTGGTTACAAGCGCAAGTATCCTCTGTCGTATAAAAAGCAGGGTGGTTTGCGTATGCAGCAGGTGATCGATGAGATTTTCGAACTTACAGAGGGTGATGCTATCGTTACGACAGATGTCGGTCAGCATCAGATGTGGGCGGCACAGTTTTATCGTAACGACAAGAAGCATAAGTGGATTTCCTCCGGTGGTGCCGGAACGATGGGCTTTGGTTTCCCGGCCGCCATTGGAGCCCAGTTTGCGTGCCCTGACCAAACCGTGATCGCAGTTGCTGGTGATGGAGGTTTCCAGATGACCCTTTGCGAACTTGCTACCGCGGCTATCCACAAGTTGCCCGTGAAGATCTTAGTGCTGAACAACCACTACCTCGGTATGGTGCGTCAGTGGCAGGAGCTCTTTTTCGACAATCGCGAAAGTGGTGTTGACCTCGAGGGTAATCCTGACTTCGTGAAGCTTGCTGAATCATACGGCGTAAAAGGAATCAATATTAAGCGACCTGCCGATGTGAAGAAGAAGCTGCAAGAGGCTCTTGACTACAATGACGGCCCCGTATTGATCAATGCTGAGTGTGTTAAGACTGACAACGTATTCCCAATGATTCCCGCCGGGGCTGCCTTGGAGGATATGTTGACGGAACCGCCTAAGACGAAGATGGCAAAGCCTGTTGGTTCCACCTAACATCCCCGGCCCCGTGCGTCAGCCGCATGGGGCGGATAAAAAATCTCTATCTCTTAACTTCTTTTTCTTCTTTCATGAGCCGTTCTATCACAACGACCGACACAGAGCCTGCCGCGAGCCCGGACATTCTTGGTGGTCACACACTGAGTATGTTCGTCAATAACACTCCAGGAGTGTTAATGCGTATTTGTCAGATTTTTGCACGTCGTGCCTACAATATTGATTCCCTTGTTGTTTCACAGGGGCGAGACCCGCAGTTCTCGCGTCTAACTTTGGGTATCAGTGGCGATCCAGCCGGATTGCCCCAGATCATTCTTCAGTGCAACAAGCTAGTGGATGTCATCCATGCGGCTGAGCATACCCCTGAGAACTCGGTAGTTCGTGAGCTTGCCTTGATCAAAGTGAGCGTCTCCAGCACCGAGGCTCGGACTGAGCTTTTACAAATCTGCGAGCATTTCGGTGGTAAGACGGTCGACCTAAGCGAGGAATCGATCATCATCCGCATTGAGGGCGCGAGTGATAAGGTAGATGCGGCCGTCCGTCTCATCTCGAACCATGAGATTATCGAGACGGTGCGCACGGGCAAGGTGGTTATGGCACGGGGCGAAACGAGCACCTAAGTGTGAACGATAGATGGCTGTCTATCGGGCAGTCGCATAGCCGTAGCTCTCCGCCGGAGCTCCGGTTTTTTTGTGTAGAGGTGCAAAATGCTTTACGTATCTTAAAAAAGCGAAATTCTGGCTTGCGCTTTGTCGGGCATGGGGCTTGTAAAAGCGGAACTTAAGACAGGAATTATTATGCCAGAACTCATCGAACCCAGCGAAGTCGAGAAACTCCTCAAGCGCATCCCTGAGTGGGATCACGAGGGAGAAGAAATCTCACGTCTCTTTGAATTCGATGACTTCAGCCAGGGAGTCGATTTTCTCAATGGAGTCGCTGATATCGCGGAGGAGTCGGAGCATCATCCGGAGATGACCATCAACTACCACAATGTGATCGTGCGTTTGACTACCCATGATGCAGGTGGGCTCACGGACGCTGACTTCGACCTTGCGGAGAAGATCGATACTCTTTCTGATTAGAGGGATATAGCCCTTCCCTCGGATCCTTTTAAAGAGCCCCAAAAAAGCCGATGCGCGATGACTCGCAGATCGGCTTTTTTTGCGGTCCAGTTTCTGGCTTTATCAGCGGTCGTTTGGCCAGAACCCCTTTTGTATTTCAGCAGGGAACTCTGAGAAATCGCTATCGTCCTCATATTTCGCAACCAGCTCTTTTAGCTTTTCTTTTAGCTCCATTTTAAGTTGCGGGTCAGCAGACTCGTAGATGTTGGACAGTTCATCAGGGTCCTCCTGCAGGTCATACATCTCCCACTCACCGAACTGGTAGAAATTTATGAGTTTGTAGCGATCGGTGCGGACTCCATTGTGGCGGGGCACCATATGTGCGCGGAACTTACCTACCTCCTGCGGATACTCATAGTAGTGATAATAGAGAGCATCCCGGAAATCCTCATCGTCGGCTTCCCCTTTGAGGAGTGGCACCAAGCTCTTGCCCTGCATGTCTGCGGGGAGTTCTGTTTGGGCGAGATCTAGGAATGTTTGAGCGTAGTCAATGTTCTGGATAAGGGCTGTGCTCTTGGAGCCTGGTTTGCTATGCCCTGGCCAAGAGGCGATGAAGGGCATCATGAATGATTCCTCATACATCCAGCGCTTGTCATACCATCCATGATCTCCAAGATAGAAGCCCTGGTCCGATGAGTAAATAACGATAGTATTTTCATCCAGGCCTAATTCTTCCAGCGTGTCTCGCAGTTGACCTACGCTCTCATCGACGCCCTTGATGCAGCGCAAATAGTTTTTGAGATAGCGCTGATACTTCCAGCGAATGAGCTCTTTGCCCGATAAGTTTGCCGCGTGAAAGGCCTCATTTTTTGGTTTGTAGGCATCATACCAAGCCTTTAGCTGCGGCTCGGTCATGCGCTTCATGTTAATGTAGGCTGACCTGTCGACACCAACGGTTTTGGGTGCATCGAAATCAGGAGTTAGGTCAACAAACAGATCAAAGCTCAGGTGCATATGGCGATCGATCTCCATCATCTGGTTGCGTGCACCAGAGGCGTTGTCTTCCCACTTATCGAACAGGGTGGGAGGCTCAGGCATTTCGATATCATCGTATAGAGTTAGGTGTCGTTCAGCGGGCATCCAATTTCGATGAGGTGCTTTGTGCTGGACCATAAGCATGAAAGGTTGCTCGTCTTTGCGACCTTTCTTCAGCCAATCAATGGCCATGTTGGTGACGATGTCTGTGCAGTGCCCCTCAATGGTGATCGTGCCCTCAGCAGTGATGAAATCGGGATTGTAGTAAAGACCTTGGCCCGGTAGCACGGCCCAGTCATTGTAGCCTTGGGGTTTCCCTTTGAGGTGGGTTTTCCCATACATAGCCGTCTGATAGCCGGCTGCCTGTAGCAATTTAGGAAAGGTTTGTTGATCCCAGTTGAAAGTTTCGCCGTTCTGCCGAAAGCCGTTTTTGTGTGAGAACTTGCCGGATTGAATGACCGCACGGCTAGGGCCACAAATGGAGTTTGTGCAGTAGCTGTTCAGGAATGTGATGCCCTCAGCAGCCAGTTTGTCGATGTTGGGGGTGGGGTTGATGGACTTCAGCCACCCATCGTAAGCGCCGATTGCGTTCGGGGCGTGGTCATCGGTAAAGATGAATAGAATGTTCGGGCGATCTTCGGCGTAACTACTACAGAGTATGCCAGCGGCTAATGCATATAGAAGGGATCGAATTTTCATGATGTCGAAATAAGAATGCGGCGTGTCACTTTTGGCAACAGAATAGTTGGCCGGCTCCGCACCGTAATTGCGTCAAGAGACCGGGTCGCCTCAACTGCTAGGTCTTACTTGAAGAGTCAGCTTAGCTCCGTAGGGTAGCGAAGCTAGCCATTTTTGGCAGGGCAAGTTGTTGCTATGTTCAAAATATCACTAGATGGACTGATCGTTCTTTATCTTGCGGGCATTCTTACCGTGGTATTTCTTAGCATGGCCTATGCGGAATGGCGTCGTCGCCAGCGAGAGCGCCGGGCGCGCCGTAATTATGTCATCTGTGTGATCTGTGACCATGTTTTTGAGGATGATACGGGCGAGGAACTCGTGGAATGCCCGCGCTGCGGTGCTCTCAACGAGCGAACCAAAATCCTCGAAATCTAAACGACGGAAGAAGCGGGCGTTTTGCTTAAATCACGATGGTTTGCGAGCAGGGCATTTTGCTCATCGGAAAGCGTTTGCAAACCTGTGTGATCCATGCTGAGTAAGGCAACTTTACGCTATATGGATCGCCGAGTCGTTATTACGGGGATGGGTGTTATTTCTCCCATCGGAAATGATGTTCAGACCTTCTGGGACAATCTCATTGCCGGGAAGTCTGGTGTCGCTCGGATCAAGGATGAATCGCTACAGGATTTTGCCTGTAAGATCGCTGCCGAAGTGGATGATTTCGATCCTGCCCCGTTCTTTAGTAATCCGAAAGATGCCCGCCGCGCCGACCGTTTTGCGCAGCTCGCGATGGCGGCCTCTCAGCAGGCGATTGAAAACTCGGGTGTTGATCTCGACTCTGTTGATAAGGATCGCTTCGGTTGCATGGTGGGTAGTGGTATCGGTGGCCTTGGGACCTTGGAGACGCAGCATCGGAATCTTCTGGAGAAGTCTCCGTCTCGCGTCTCTCCCTTTACCATCCCCATGATGATCGCCAATATCTCCAGTGGCATGGTATCTATGGAGTATGACCTGCGCGGGCCGAATATGTGCATCGTTACCGCTTGCGCGACCGCAACGCATAGCATCGGGGAGGCCTGGAGAATGATCAAGTTTGGGGACGCTGACGCTTTTGTTGCCGGTGGATCCGAATCGACTATTTGCTCGATGGGCTTGGCGGGTTTTGGAAACATGAAGGCTTTGAGCACGCGGAATGATGAGCCAGAACGTGCCTCACGACCCTTTGATACTGGCCGTGATGGCTTCGTCATGGGCGAGGGTGCTGGCTGTGTTGTTCTGGAAGAACTCGAGCACGCGAAAAAGCGTGGTGCTACTATCCTGGCAGAGATTACGGGGTATGGACTTTCCGCCGATGCTCACCACCTGACCTCACCTCATCCGGAGGGAGATGGGGCCAAGCGCTGCATGGAAATGGCCATCAGGCATGCTGGTATAGCGGCAGACGAGGTAGACTATGTAAATGCGCACGGGACGTCTACTCCTATGGGGGATGTTTGCGAGTCTGTCGCTATTCAGAAAGTCTTTGGCGCGTATGCCACGGATGGTCTTGCTGTAAGCTCGACTAAATCAATGACCGGACACCTTCTTGGGGCGGCCGGTGGGGTCGAGCTGGCAGCCTGCGTGCAGACGCTCAACACAGGCGTCATCGCTCCGACGATCAATCTAGAGGATCAGGACGAAAAATGTCAGCTCGACTATGTGCCGAACCAGGCTCGAGAGAGTTCCGTAAAACGAGCCCTGACCAACTCGTTCGGATTCGGTGGTCATAATGCTTCAATCCTGGTTGAGCGGTTTGAGGGATAGTTCTAGGAGAGCCCTCGAAAGAAGCGTCTTGCGTTTTCGCTTGTCGCGATAGCAACCGCCTCGATATCGCTCCTCCAGCAGGCTCCTATCTGCTCGGCCACCTTGACTACATAAGCTGGCGTGTTTCGCTTTCCTCGATAGGGGACGGGCGCTAGGAAAGGGCTGTCTGTCTCAACCATGACGCGATCTCGGGGGCAGATGCTTATACTCTCGCGAATCGGCTCAGCACTTTTGAAGGTGCAGTTCCCGGTGAAAGATAGGTAGCATCCTAGTTCGAGAGCACGTTTCGCCTCCTCAGGGCCTTCGCTAAAGCAGTGAAGCACCGCTCTGACGTCAGGGAAATCCTGCAGCATCTCAAGGGTATCGTCGAAGCTGTTCCTCTGGTGAATGATGACCGGGTAGGCCAAGGCATCGGCAATCTCCAGCTGTCTTCGGAAAACACGCTTCTGAAGCTGTTTCCAGTCGTCAAGGGATGAGCCATCAGCGGGCGGATGAAAATAGTCTAGTCCAATTTCTCCGACAGCCACGAAAGCACCGCTTTGTATGTGCGCCTCTAGCAGACTGTAGCCCGTTCCTTCGTCGAATTCATGAACATAGCAGGGGTGGATCCCGGCTGTCGCAAAGACGCCTTTGTAGTTCTCCGACAGCTCCCGGTTGGTAGTGCAATCCTCTAGGTCGCACGAAATGCTAACGATCGTGCCAACCCCGCATTCTTGAGCCTCATCCAAGATACTGGGAAGATCGGGAATCAGTCGGCTCGATGCTAGGTGGGCGTGGGTATCTATAAGGTCCATGGATGATACCGAAAGATGTCGCTAAAGTTCAGAAATTCAAAATCTAAGAACGATTCACGAAATTGAGAAAAGCTGAATCTTTTTGGAAAAAACCCTTTTCCCGTTGTTTAACTTGTGTTAATTCAATCATTAACTAGTAGAGTTACGTCTTTCATTCATGAATCGCTTTTTCCACGCCCTAGGCCTCGCGGCCGTTTTATCGATCGTTCCTGCCACTGGGGAGTGCCAAGAGACCATTGTCGATCAGTATGGCACTGAGATCCTCGTGAATGAACTGGCTCCGAGCACTCGCTCGCGCGTCAATCGGACCACCTCTGTCCTTAACAGTGGCGGAGGCGTAGGCCCCATGAAGGTGGATAAGACAGGGCGTTATCATCTCGGGCAACCTTCTTCCCAGAGCCAGGAGTATCTGGTGAATCAATTGCTGGGTGTAGTTCTTGTCGGCCGTCCTGGTGATGTTCGCAACGACGGCTGGCCTGGCGTTGAGGGAGTTTGGCATGACTTCGATGATATGCCTGAAACTGTTGGCCTCACACTTCAGAGCTATATCGGAAAGCCTGTTTCTTTGGCATCCCTTGATGTGATGGTCAAAGATGTGATCAAAGCCTATCGCAAAGGGGACCGACCTGTTGTTGATGTTCTTCTTCCCGAGCAAGATATCACCTCTGGTGTGATTCAGCTTGTCGTCATCGAGTCTAAGCTTGCCCGGATTCGTGTGGAGAATGCCGATCCCGACGTGGAGGAATACATTCAAAATCAGATGCGCGTCCGTAGGGGCGAAGTGATTCGTTCGAGTGAGGTCCTGAGGGATCTATCCTGGATCAATCGCAGTCCGTATCGCAAAGTCGATCTCGTCTACACGCCGGGCTTCGAGTTCGGCACCACTGATATCGTAATTAAGAATTATCAAAATAAGCTGAATAGCTTTACTCTTGGATTCGAGGACAGCGGGACTGAGTTTTTGGGGCGCAACCGGCTTAACTTTGGTTTTAATTTTGGGGACGCCCTGGGAGACGATAAGACTCTTTCTTATCAACTCTCGACCGACACCGATTTTGAGTTCGTGAAAGCTCATTCGCTCGTCTTCACTCAAGCCTTGCCTTGGCGCCACAGCTTTACTCTGCTTGCGTCTTATGTTGATATCGAATCGGCTCCCATCCCAGTTGCTGGTGGCAACTTTCTCAACTCGGAGGGCGAGAACGCTCAGTTGAGTGGTCGCTATGTTGTGCCGCTTAAGACCGTTGATAATCGTCGCCGCGAGATGGATCTCGGCTTCGATTGGAAGTCGACAGCGAATAATCTTGAGTTCATTGATGTTGTTAATGCGAATAACACCCAGTTGTCAGGGACTCGCACGGAGATTTTCCAGTTTAGCCTTGGGTATCGCGAGACGATTCAGCACAAGAAGGGCGTGACTCAGTTTGATATCCGTGGTGTCGTTTCGCCAGGTAGTTTTAACGGGCAGAACGACGATGCTGCATTTCTTTCAAACCGTGGCCTAGCTGACAGTAGCTATGCCTATGCTGTCGCCAATCT
>JAHDIL010000002.1:0-7031 GCA_020630835.1 Verrucomicrobiota bacterium | reverse complement strand
GACCACCAACGTCGACTTGATAGCGATTGGACGGCCCGCTTTAAGATTCGGGGGCAGGTTGCTTCTGAAAACCTCCTTGCCTCAGAGCAGCTCGGGGCTGGTGGCTATGATAGTGTTCGTGGTTTCGATCAGCGAGTGGCGCGCGGAGATAATGGCTTCGTCACTTCGGTCGAGCTCTACACCCCAGAGCTCTCGCTTGGACGCATTCTCGACTGGGAGAATGAGACCGACAGTCTCCGCTTTTTGACCTTCTTTGATGCAGCCTATTTAGAGAATACTAACTTGCTATTCAATGAGCCAAGCTCAGTAACTCTTGGGTCAGTGGGAGCGGGCCTGCGTTGGAACTACAGTGATTGGTTCAATCTCCAGGTCGACTACGGTGTTCCTGTTTTTGACGACAATCTTTCGCAGGGCACGGATACCTCTGGCCGCTTTCACGTCCGCGCGCAGGCCTCATTCTAGGTGTTTTTGCCCGTTCGCTGCTCAGATCTGAGGGCACCTGGTTAGTTTTTATCACAAAACAGCCCCCGCTGTTCTGTCTGGCCTTTGGTGTCGCTCGTTTCCGGTATTAGGGCGTTACTCTCCTAAGCTTCTATTTGGGGGGGCTACTGAGAAATGCCGTGGTCGGGACCTGACATATGACCGTCATTTACTAGATCGTTATGTGGCACAAGCCCTGTTCGGTCACTAATCTCTCGTTCTCAGTGGCGACTGACTTGCATTTTACAGTTACTGCAACCCTTTCCGAGATCCGGTGAAAAGCGCAAAACCCTTAAGTTTTATCTCCATCTTGCACTTTTCTCCGATAGCTATGAATCGCGTTTCGGGTGTCATCAGCCACGTTCGCATAGCTGATGGCGAATGGCGGCACAAACCATGGGTAACCGCCAACCAGGTCGTGAAGCACGCGGATCTGGCCGCCGCAGCCGATTCCAGAGCCTATACCAATTGTGGGGACATGCAGTGCGTCGGTGAGGGCTGAAGCCGTTGCCGCTGTAACGCTTTCTAGGACGATGGCGAAGACTCCTGCCTTCTCCAGCGCCAGAGCAGCCGCTTGCAGTTTTGCCGCCTCATCGTCAGTTTTACCCTTCTTCTTGTAGCCACCCTCTTCTTTAACTCGTTGCGGAAGCATGCCCAGATGCCCACATACCGGAATTCCACTACGGATCAATGCTTCGACCTTCGCGATTTGTCCAAGGCCGCCTTCCAGCTTTACCGCGTGAGCCCCAGCCTCGATGAGACTGCTTGCATTTGATAGCGCTTCGTCAGGGGTATTATAGCTATCCGCCGATAAATCACCGATAACTAGAGCCTCGCGCACGCCTCTGGCTGCCATGCGTGTATGATGGCACATCATTTCGATGGTAACCTCAGTCGTGTCAGGCAGACCGGCGACAACCATACCCAGAGAGTCGCCGACAAGAACCACATCTACCCCCGCTTCGTCGCAGATGCGTCCCGAAGGGTAGTCGTAGGCAGTCACGGCAACTATAGGTTCTTCGGTCAGGAAGTCGACGAAGGGGCTAGTTGGCTCCAGGAGGTAGCGTTTAGGCATGGGCTGACGGTATAATCGAAATGCGCTACAGCTAGAAAAATTTGCCGAAAAGCTGTCGAGTTGCCAGTCTGCGATGATGTAATACGTAGATGCGGAGTTTGAGAGGGGGCTAAACATGCTAATTTCCGTATCATGGATTTATTTCGACTACTTTTCGGCATCTCTCTAACGTTTGTTTTCATCGCCTCGGGTGAGGCCGCTTTAAAAAAAGGGAGTCGGCCGAACATTGTGTTGATCATGGTAGACGATCTTGGTTTTGCAGACCTCGGCTGTTATGGCAGTGAGATTGAGACCCCTCACCTTGATAGAATGGCGAATGAGGGATTGCGCCTCTCTCGGTTTTACAATACGGCAAAGTGCCACTCATCTAGGGTATCTTTGTTGACAGGCCTCTATTGTGATCAGGCGGGATCTGAGAGTCTTTCTCGAGGCGTGACCATTGCTGAGGTTCTAAAGGGAGCTGGTTACCGGACCTCGATGGTTGGTAAGTGGCATTTAGATCGCGAGCCGACTGATCGAGGGTTCACCCGTTATTTTGGGCATCTATCCGGGGCCACGAACTTTTTTACAGGTGATGAGACTTTCCGACTGAATGGGGAGTTGTTTAGTGACTTTTCTGAGGACTTCTACTGCACCGATGCCTTCGTTGACTACTCCAAACAGTTCGTGCAGGAGATGCTCGATGAAAATCAGGCAGAGGGTAAGAATGCCCCCTTTTTCCTCTACCTAGCCTTTAATGCCCCTCATTATCCGCTCCACGTCCGGGAAGAGGATTTTCGCAAATATGATGGACGTTATAGCGGTGGATGGGATGAAATCCGAGCAAAGCGCTATCAGAAGCAGCTCGAGCTTGGTGTGATTGACCCAAAATGGGAGTTGAGCGAGAGACCCGAGATGGTGCCGGCATGGTCAGAGATGAACTCTGACCAGAGGGATATTGATCAGAGGAAAATGGCGGCATTTGCCGGAATGGTTGATCGAGTTGATCAAAAAATTGGCGAATTGCGGGCGTTTCTAGAAGCCAAGGGGGAGTGGGACAATACGCTCCTGCTTTTCTGCTCGGATAACGGGGCGTGTCCCTTCGACCGGACTCGAAATCTTCATCTCGATCCCTGGGACCCGGAATCATACTGGTGCTATGACACCGGCTGGTCCCATGTCGGAAATACGCCTTTCAGGCTCCACAAACAAAATCAACATTTCGGAGGCACGGCTTCTCCGATGATTGTGTATGCTGGGAAAGATGTAAATCTGGGAGTCCCGGCCGGGCATATTGATAATACCCCGACCCACCTTATCGATATTATGGCCACGGCTATTGAGGTCGCAGGGGCAGAATATCCAAAGCAAGCTGACGGATTGGTTGAAGAGTTAGAGCCTCTCGAAGGGCTCTCATGGTTGCCTATCCTTACGGGTGAGGGGGAGGTCGCAGAACGGGACTATTTGTATTTTTATTTTGGAGAGAATCGCGCGCTGATCCAGCACCCTTGGAAGATCGTCACACATCGGCTTGGTGCTTGGGAGCTCTACCAGATAGATGAGGATGGGACTGAGATGAACGATCTGGCACAGCAGTATCCTAAACGGGTAGCCGCAATGGCGAAACTTTGGCATCAGGTAGCAGAGCAAAAAGATCGCTTGCCGGCCAAGAGAAGGGGACCTGTTTCCCAGCAGCCGGCGCCCAATTTGCTCAAGGATGGGAGGCCTAATCGTAACCCCTGATGCTCCTTTCAAAACAGCAGAATGGGAAATCTGCCGGTCTTATAGGCGTCAGTTGTGTGATTTCGGGAAAAGCGTTATCTCATCAGCATGAAGCACTTGTTATCCCTACACTCTATAGCTCTTGTCGCTGTTGTCATCCTATCAGCGCAGGCGCCTATTTTGGCCAAAGATAGACCGAATGTTGTTGTTTTCCTGACTGATGATCAAGGCTGGGGAGATCTCTCCTGGAACGGAAACAAAGACCTCAGCACGCCTCATATCGATTCCTTGGCGAAGGAGGGCGCCTTCTTTGAGCGTTTCTATGTTCAGCCAGTATGTTCTCCCACTCGCGCCGAGTTCTTAACGGGTAGGCATGCGTCCCGGAGCGGTATCTACAGCACTTCTTCAGGAGGCGAGCGAATCGACCTTGACGAAAAAACGATCGGCCAATTCTTTCAAGAAGCCGGATACCGAACAGGTGCTTTCGGGAAATGGCATAATGGTATGCAGCATCCCTATCATCCGACAGCACGCGGATTTGACGAGTTCTATGGATTTTGCTCAGGCCACTGGGGTCATTACTATGATACGTGGCTCGATCACAATGGAAAGCTTGTGAAGGGAGAGGGCTTCTGCATCGATGACTTTACCAATCACGCAATCGATTTCATCAAGGATTCGGGAGAAAAGCCCTTTTTCGTTTTTCTACCCTACAATACTCCACACGGTCCAATGCAAGTCCCTGATGCCTACTGGGACCGATTCAAAGATAAAGAAATCACGCAGACTGGCACAGGTAAACGCGCCACTGCTACAAGCCATACGCAGTGCGCGCTGGCGATGTGCGAAAACATTGATGACAATGTTGGGCGTTTACTGGAGACCTTAGATACCACCGGGCATGCGGACAACACTATCGTCATGTATTTCTGCGACAATGGTCCAAATGGGAACCGCTATAACGGCGGCATGTTAGGAAGAAAAGGGTCGGTGCATGAAGGTGGAATGAGAAGTCCACTCCATATTCGATGGCCTGCAGGTATAGAAGCGGGGACAGCGGTTAGCACGCAGGCGTCAGTAATGGACATTCTGCCGACTCTTGGTGAGTGGTGTGGCTTTGATACATCAGGTGGGGCGGAGCTTGATGGGAGGAGTGTCACCTCTGTGTTTACCGAGCAGCCCGACAGTGAACTTCAACAGCGCAAGATCTTTGGCTTTTGGAAAGGGAAGGCATCTGTAAGAGATGACCAAATGCTATATGCTCTTGAAAAAGGTGGTCCTTCCTTGTTCGACCTCAGAGCTGACCCGAACCAGAAAACCAATTTAGTCACGCAAAAACCTGAAATAGCCAGTCGATACCATCGAATTCTCGAAGCTCACATGCAGGCTATGCAGGCTGAACTCCCAGCTGTCGATGAGCGGCCCTTTTATTTTGGTCATCCTATGGCCACTTATACCCAACTCCCGGCCAGAGATGCCACTGTTACCGGCGTTATCGAAAGATCGAACCATTTCCCTAACGCGTCGCATTTCCTCAATTGGGTAAATACGGATGATCAAATCGTATGGAACGGGCTCCTAGAAAAAGGAGGGAAGTTCGCCGTGGATCTATTTTACGTCTGCGATGAGAATTCCGTTGGGACTGAGCTATCGCTTTCCTTTAATGGCAAAACGCTTGTAGGGAGTATCCCAGTCGCAAATGACTCACCCATAATATCTGCACCTGAGGATCGAGACCCCCGAAGGAACAGTGTAGAATATGATTTCATCCCTATGCGTCTTGGTGAAGTCGAATGGGAAGCCGGTCAAGGGGATCTCGTCTTGCAAGCGACAAAGATGACGGGAGATGAGGTGATGCTCTTTCGGCAAATTCTCCTGACACGACTTTCTGATTGATCGTGAAATCACCGGGCCAATCCATACTATCGTAAGTGCAGGACCCTCTAGGCTATTCTGAGGGCAAAACTAGGGGATCTCCTCATTAGAGCCATAATTTTTGGGAGGAATGTGAGCTAGCTCGACCTGAGAGTGCAGGAAGAGCGTAACCTCTCACACCGACCCTTAATGAAGGAGAGCCTTGAACAGACCTCTAAACTCCCCGTCTCGCCAGATGCACTGCGGGCCTGGCATCTCATGCCCGGCGCTTTTGCTAGGTTGCAACCTCCCTGGGAGAAAGCGCGTGTCATAGAATCTCCAAAGGAGGGGCTCCATGAGGGAGCGATCGTCAAGCTCGCCGTTGAGTTAGGGCCATTTTCCCTGCCGTGGACAGCTGAGCATCATTTCACTAGTGATGGCTTCGTTGATCGGCAACTAAAGGGCCCGTTTACCTACTGGGAGCATCATCATCGTTTTCTCCCCGTCGCTGATCCTGATGAAAAGGGTAGTCTGCTAACAGACGCCATTCGCTATACACTGCCATTGGGGAAGTTGGGCCAGGTAGTCGCTGGTCCAATGGTTAGAACCAAGCTCGAGCGAATGTTTACCTACCGGCACAGCACCATGATTTCTGATACGAAACACCACCAAAAAACCCTCGATGAGTTTGGGGCAGGTAGCCGTTGGAACCCCCCGTCCAATATCCTTATCACAGGGGTCACTGGAATGGTTGGACAGGCTCTGAAAAGCTATTTCGAGACACTAGGGCATACGGTTTACGGCGTGACGAGGAAACCCAGGGAGGAGAATCAGATCGCTTGGGATCTTGAAAAGATGACGATCGACCTTCCCGAAGGGATTCATTTTGACGCAGTCATTCATTTGGCAGGTTCGAACATCGCTGAGGGCCGATGGACAGAGGAGCGCAAGCAGGAGATTCTGAGCAGCCGCGAAAGGGGGACGCGATTGATTGCGCAAACGTTTGCGCATGTAGAAAAGAAGCCTGCTGTGATCCTATGCGCCTCGGGGGCGAACGCCTATCAGCGCAATCCACAAACGCCGCATACAGAGGCTTCCCCATCCGGCTCTGGTTTCCTGCCAAAAGTGGTGGCTGTCTGGGAACAAGCTGCGGATCCGGCTCGCGAGGCAGGAATCCGTGTCGTTCATGCGAGACTGGGAGTTGTGTTATCACCTGCTGGCGGAGCACTGAAAAAACTTCTTCCATTGTTTCAGCTAGGGGGGGGCGGGAAAGTCGGTTGGGGAAGGCAACATATGCCATGGATCGCACTGGACGATGTGCTCTATGCTTTTGATTGGATGCTGCGTGATGAGGATGTCGATGGAGCGGTCAACCTCGTGTCACCTGAGCTTACGAATAATGAGCAGTTCACCGACGCTCTCGGGCGAGTTCTGCAGCGACCGACGGTCGTTCCGGCACCCTCGTTTGCGCTCAAGTTGGCCTTTGGTGAAATGGCTGAGGAGACCATCTTGGCGGACATGCCGGTGCTACCTCAGAAACTACAGGAGGCAGGGTTCCACTTCACGTATCCAGCTATCGAGGATGCCTTGCGCCATTTGCTTGGGAAGTCCGAAGCTGCAGAGCCGCCCGAAGCGGCGTAGATTGCAGGCATGGAGACAGATATCCTTATTATCGGCGGAGGCTTGGCGGGCTTAGCTGCTGCCTGTCACTTGGAGGAGGCAGGGGTTGACTACCAACTTCTGGAAGAGAGCGATCGCTTTGGTGGACGGGTTAAGACTGACGAGGTGGATGGATTCCTCTTGGATCATGGGTTTCAAGTCCTTCTCGATAGCTACGCTTGTGTCGATAGCCTGTTCGACAGAGAGAGACTAGCGCTCAATGCCTTCAGCCCTGGAGCAAAACTATGGAAAGGGGAGCGTC
>JAHDIL010000276.1 GCA_020630835.1 Verrucomicrobiota bacterium | reverse complement strand
CGAAGGAGGGTCGGCCGCTAGGCCATCCATGCAAAATGCGCCCTTCGAGCTGTATTATTGGCTGGAAAAATGGACAAAGGAATCCTCCTGCGCAATAAGCTCCGGCGGACAGGGTCAGAGACAAAGGAATCAGGATGAAACATTTCTTGGCCTGACTTTCACAAGCTTTAGAGAATCTCGATCCAGAAAAATATTCCTTTTTCCAAGTCTTCATCAACCTGTGAAAACTCCTTTCCCCACCATTCCCGGCAGAATTGACCTGGCCTCACTTACGGAATTGAAAGGCCCTTTCGGAGCCTTTGAGATTGTGGTAAAAAACGCATTCATGCATCCCGTTATTCGATATCTAGCGCTCTCTCTGTCTCTTGTACTCCCTGCCTCGGTGAGCGCCCAGGCGAAGGTGAAATCTCTGCCTGGATACGAGTCAAAGATCCTTAGCCTGGATATTGAGGGACTACATGCTCCTGTGCTCTATTTTCGCTCCACTACCGGGGGCAAGCGACCGCTCGCGTTGTTCCTGCATGGCAAGGGCGGTGACCGAGGCGGCAAAATCGTCAATCCTCGTAGTGAAGTCGCTCAGCAGTTGAGCAAGCAGAAGCTGGCCTGCGATGTGCTCCATCCGCTCGCCAAAGGCGGCTGGTCGCCAGCGGCTTTGGACGAGTTGCTCGATCTGATGATCGAGCAGTATGATATCGACTCGCGTCGTATCTATATCCTCGGCAGCAGCATGGGCGGTGCAGGCACTTGGAGATATGGATTCGAGGGGAAACACGATATTGCCGCCTTTGTCCCGATCGCTTCCGGTGGCTCCCGTACTGAGAAAGTACACGAACGCTGGGATCTGTCTGAGATGAAGGACAAACCGATCTGGATGTTTCACGGCGACGCTGACACTGTCGTTCCGTTCGCCAATGCGCAACAGACGGCAGACAAAATGAAAGCCATCAATCCAAACTTCAAATGGACCGTCTATCCCGGCGTCGCACACAACTCCCGCGGGCCTGCTCTGAAGACCCGTGAGCTGTATGTCTGGATGTTGAAACAGAGCGTGGCTGACTAAGGGCGGGGGAGTGGCTACCAGCCTCTCTCTGGAATGTTTCAATACCAGCGTGCAAAAGCGGGACATCTTTTGGGCAGAGGAATCGTGGCAGTGTAATGGATTTCTTCGCTGATTGAACTTTCGAGAATTGTTGGGTCAAACCCTGTTAAAAGTGGTTAAAAACGCTTGGTTCGAGTATTTTGAACCACTTTTATGTCGAAGAGACTAATTTTACCAACTTTAGAAGAGGCGCTTATTAATCTTGGCTCGTTGCTCGAACGAGATCAAGAAGCGCAGCCCGTTCATCTGGTTGTTTGTGGTGGTTCGGCACTGATTGCCATGCAACTCATTGAAAATAGAGAGTTTACTCGGGATATTGCCGTGCTGGCTTTGGTCGAGAATGCGTGCTGAAATGCTGCGAAACATGTTACGATCTTTAGACCATGACGACCTCGCTGACAGCATTTAGAACCGAGTTCAACGAGCTGCTGGTCACCTTTCTTTGGCGGCAGTGGTCGACGTTGGGCGTTGCTGGTCCATCAGAGGCTGGTGATGATTGGGCTATTGATCCTGAAGCGCTTATTCTGTTTAGCTCACTTCTTGGTCGACACGATGCGCGTCTATTCGATGAAATGATCGATTGGCTATATGAGAACGGCAAACTGATCAATCTGGTTCGCCTGAAAAATATATATACCAATCGTAAGATCGGCGACCCTCGGCTACTTGCAGCCATAGCCGAAGTCATTAGCGACAAGGCGGCTCTTCGGAAGTGGAAAGGTGTTGCCGATCTAGTGGATGATGACGTTGCACCAGAGGGCAGGCCTTTGTTTTGTTCAGCAGATGGGAAGCCTCTGCCCATGTTCGGTGAAGAGGATCCGGTCTTCGCTCGCTATCAATACCAGAGACCGCCGGTTGATATGCGTGGAATGAGTCGTTCCCCAAACCCCAATCTAGGGCCTAATCTCTGGCTCAAATTGCGGGCGCTCTTTGGAGTCAGCGCTCGGAGCGATGCCATGCTCTACCTACTGACTCACCGCGAAGGTCATCCTGGTGAAATGGCAAAACGACTCGACTACTATCCCAAAACCTTGCAGGATACACTCAATGAAATGGAGCTATCCGGTCATGTGCGTTCGTGGCGGGATGGGCGAGAAAAGAAGTTTGCCCTTCGAGTTGAAGATTGGAGATTTTTGGTGACTTGGCCTAGTGAAAGTAAAGAGTTTACAGAATGGGTGGACTGGCCTGCAGTCTATACTGCTCTAGATCGGATTTATAGAATGTTGATGAGCTTCGAGCATGAAGCTGACTCAGAATTTCTTCAAGCTGCGGAATTCAGAAACGTAATGGATAGGCCAGAGGTAAGCGTTGCTCTCGCGGATTGCGGTTTTTTGCAACAAGGAAGAAACACCGGCCGTATGTCGGGTGAAGATTACGTGACCGCCCTAGTCGATGACATAAGACGATTCTTAAACTAGGTATGGTGGTGAGAGGGGGCAGGCTACTTGTTTGTTCTACCAGAAAATCCATGTCACCCCTTAAAATCTAGCTAGCACGTCGATTCATTCGCCGAAGCAGTCATGCGAAGGAGGAAGATTTAGCGAAGGAGGGTCGGCCG
>JAHDIL010000275.1 GCA_020630835.1 Verrucomicrobiota bacterium | reverse complement strand
AGGGGCTTTCAGGCCGAGTTTTTCATGGAAAATAAGTCTTTTGCGTCCAGATTCCGAGCCCTCAATGAACCAGACCGTCCAGATCCATCGCGCATCGAATGGGCTCTCTCTCGCCACCGTGGAAATGCCCCATCGAGAGAGCGTCTCTCTGGGAGTCTGGTGCCGAGTGGGAAGTAGGCACGAGGAGCCTGAGCAATACGGTATAGCTCATCTGGTCGAGCATATGCTCTTCAAAGGCACGAAAACCCGAACGACACTGGAGATCAGTCGAGCCATCGAAAGTTTGGGGGGTTCCCTCGACGCATTTACGGATGAAGAGCAGACGTGCTATCACGCCCGAGTGCCCAGGGGCGCTGAGTCAGCTACGCTCTCGGTGATTGCTGACATGTATCAGAACTCAATCATTGATAAGACTGAACTGGATGCTGAGAAACAGGTGATAAATGAGGAAATCGCAATGGTGAAGGCGCAGCCATCCCAATACATCGAAGATCTCACAAGTGAGGCGCTCTGGGGGTGCGCCACCCCTCTCGGTCATCCCATCACGGGGACAAGCGAAAGCCTAGCAGTAATCGACTCGCCTCAAATTCATAACTTTGTAAGCCAGGCATACACAGGAGCAAATACGATAGTCGCCGCTGCCGGTGCGCTAGAGCATGAGCAGTTGCGCGATCTCGTTTTCAGCCATTTCGCGTCGCTTCCCACGGGTGAGGTCTTAGACTGGGAGCCGGTGGGGGACTTTGGAGAGCATGGACGAAACCATCGATTTGTTTTCGCGAGCGACTCAGATCAGGCGCACATGGCTATTTCCTTCCCTACCGCCAGTCGCTATTCGCCAAAACGCTACGCTCAAAAACTTCTCAGCGTCATTTTGGGTGAAAACATGAGTTCTCGCCTGTTTCAGGTCATTCGGGAAGACCATGGCCTTTGTTATGAAATCCAGAGTGACATCGCGTGGTTCTCCGAAACCGGAGCACTGACGATAGACCTTGCCTTGAATCCCGAAAACCTCTCAAAAGCTCTCGACCTCATCACAGTCCAACTGACCAATCTGGTAGCAGAAGGGGTGACCGAACGCGAGCTTGAAGTCGCTAAATCCTACGTCATCGGTCAGAGTCGCATCGGATTCGAATCAACTACAGCTACCATGAACTGGGCAGGCGAATGCCTCTCCTTTTTTGATGATTTTGTCAGCCCCGATGATGTGTATGAAAAACTGACGACCATCACGCGGAACGACATCCAGGCGGCGGCTGAAGAGCTTTTCTGTAGCGGTAAAATTGCGACGGCAGGCATCGGAAACATGGCCGCACAGCAAGCCGTCCAGGCTTGGATCGACTCCTAACATCAACGTGCTTGTTCCGCTTTCTTTACTAGACGCGCGCTCCACTCCAATAGTGGAAACCAATCAGGATCACTCGGTTTGATAAGGCCGAAAAAACGCTGATGAAATTCAGCTGAAGTGCCTCCGAATCCATCAGTTCGCACGAGTCCACCGGGACGCAGCTCACCATGGCTACGAAACTCGGGCAGCGCAAATTGAGATACTTCGGCACCCGGCTCGTCGCTAAAAATTGTTATCTCCGGCAGGTAGTCCACGATGACTTTGCCCGCCGATATTCTCGGTTTGACTAGAACCGAGGTCGAAACCCGCGTGGTGCTAAATACCGGCATAGGTATTCGGTTAGGGAGAAGATTGAACAACGCTTGGCTAGCTGGGGCTTGCCCCTGAATAGGGATACGACCAACCTCACCCGCAGCTAGCACAGGCGAGCCATAGTCGATGAAACCGTCTAAGCGACTTGACTCCTGCTCGATATCCACCAGCAGAGTGCCATCTGGCAACTGAGTAGTCACCGTTTCCTGCCGAAAACCAACAAAACGTTTTTGGAACTGCGCCGGGTGAGCTGGAGTAAAAGGGGCCACCGCACCATTCGCTAATCCAATCTGTGACGGGATCTTGGGCGGCTCCCACTCAGTAGGGACAAAGATCTCCTTCCCAACCTCAATCGTCTGTCGACGCGGCGTCAAATCGGTTCGAGCTTTTAAAGTAAGGGCAATAGCTGGTGCTGATTCAAACACTCTATCTGCTGCCGCTGCCTCCAATGCCGCCAAATGCTCAGCCCGATCCGTGACCAGCGCTACCCCCTCCCCAGGGAGAATGATAAAACGGCCATCTTGGCTCAAATAAGCAGCAAAGAACGTTCGGACCTCTGCAAGATCAGCAAATTGGGTGTCGATACGCTTCTGTATCGTCTGCGCCCAAGCGCAAGAGGTAAAAAGACTCCAAATCAACAGCAACCGCACCATATGAGAACGGTATCATGATGGTGACTCGCAAAGGAAGCGCGAAATTCGAGTGAAAAACAAATAAGCCAAAGCTGCGCCTCTCGCCGCTCATCTTTGATGAGCAATCTACTCTGACATCGCGGTCGGCACCGTTCCGACTGCTGGCGGGTCAGTTACGGGAGAGCAGAAAAACCTATTTCGCGGCGATGGATGAGAGCCCTTCGCAAACGACAAGCAGCCTCGTCACCAGCCCATGATCTCACACCCCCCCTAACTCACTGACAAAAAGCTCTGCATCCTGTAACCGGATGCAGAGCTCAACAACTACTGAGAATTTCTGCCTATTTCTTCAGAGGAAGCACCTGCACCGCGTCAATAGAAACAAGTCCATC
>JAHDIL010000274.1 GCA_020630835.1 Verrucomicrobiota bacterium | reverse complement strand
GACCATTTTCTAAAGCAGAGGATGTGATCGTTGTCTGCTGGCACAAAAGCGAGATTCGCATATTGCTGGAGCGCAGGCTGGGATTGGCGGATCTCGTTCAGTCGAGTGATGAAACCTTTGATTGATCCTGGCGCGTTCCAGTCGCGCTTGGCAATCTGGTATTTCTCACTGTCGAGATATTCCTCTCGACCAGGAAGCGCGGCACCTTCACAAAACTCATATCCGGAATACATCCCCCATGAGGAGGAAAGTAGGGCAGCAAGTGCTGCCCGGATCTTAAAAATGGCCGGACCTTTGTCCTGCAGGTGATGCGGAAGAATGTCTGGAGTGTTGGGCCAGAAATTGCCTCGGAAATACTCGCGCATCGGTCCCTGAGTCAGTTCTTCGACATATTCGACAAGCTCGTGCTTGGTCTCTCGCCAAGTGAAGTAGGTGTAGCTCTGGGTAAAACCAACTTTTGCCAGGGCTTGCATCATTTTTGGCTTTGTGAACGCCTCACTGAGGAAGATCACATGGGGGTGTTCCTTATGAATCTCCCCGATCAAATAGTGCCAGAAGGATACGGGTTTCGTGTGGGGGTTATCGACGCGAAAGATATGCACTCCTTGATCGATCCAGAAGCGCACGACATCAACCAACTCCCTCCAGAGGGTCTCCCACTCCATGCAATGGAAGTTGATTGGGTAAATATCTTGATATTTTTTTGGCGGATTTTCTGCGTAGCGGATGGAGCCATCAGGGCGCTGAAAAAACCACTCTGGGTGATCCCGCACATACGGGTGATCTGGCGAGCAGTTGATCGCAAAATCGAGAGCGATCTCGATTCCGCGAGCCCGTGATTCTTCAACCAGCCAGCGGAAGTCCTCGAGGCTACCCAGCGCAGGCTCTATGGAGCGGTGCCCCCCCGTCTCTGCTCCGATCGCCCATGGCGAGCCCACATCTCCTGGTTCGCAACTAGTTGTATTATTCTTACCTTTCCGGTGAGTCACCCCGATCGGGTGGATAGGGGGGAAGTAAACGATGTCGAACCCCATATCTCGGGCGTCTTCGATCCGTGGCAGGCAATCGCGGAAGGTGCCATGACTCTCTCCGCAGCCGGTCGCAGAGCGGGGGAAAAATTCATACCATGCTGAGAATTGGGCTCGGACCGGCTCGACAGTCAGTTCTATCTTTTCATCGGAAGTGGTTTGCAGGCTTCGGTCAGGCCACCGCGATAATAGCTCCCGTGTCTCCGCTGCCGCCATCAGTTCCAGCGCTCGTGCGGGCTCCGTCTGCATCAGCTGAGCCGTCACGGCTTCGATAGCTTCCGCATCTTGCGATGCACGCATGCGGGCTGCTCGCAGAGCCGCCCGATTCAGGATGACTCGGCATTGCTCTACCTCGATAGGCAGGTCCTCTGGCTCACCCGTTAGGCGCCTTTGGAAGTCGTGCAGCCATGTCTCAAAATCGTCGGACCAGGCGCTGACGTAGATTTCATAGCGCCCCGTTTCAGTAAACGAAAGCTCTGCCGCCCAGCGATCGTTTTCCAATACTTGCATCTCTACCTCATGGGGGTGGCCATCTTCGAGATTTCTCCAGCCTACGACGGTTTTTACCTGATCATGACCATCTTTGAAGATGTCGGCTTCGACACGTAGGCGCTCTCCCACCACTCGTTTTGTAGGGAATTTGCCGCACTCCACCCGGGGGGAAAGGTTGGCGATGACCACTGTTGTGGACTCGATAGCATTGAGATTAGGAGAAAGCATGGCAGCAGGGGAGTCTAGAGCAAGTGTTGTCGGTAACGGCTTCAGCGGGTTAGATGTCGAGAAATAGCTTTTCTCGCGGGTAACGCACTTTGGCGAGTTCTGCATATTTGTCGTCATCGCTTCGGTATCCGAAGGGACAGACGAGAGCCGCCGTTAGACCTAGTTCTGTAAGGCCCAAAATTCGGTCATATTCTTTTGGCACAAAGCCCTCCATCGGACAGCAGTCGATTTTCAACATACTTGCTGCTGTCATGATATTTCCGAGAGCTATATAACATTGGAGTTTTGCCCAATTCTCCTGCTCGGAGTCAGACATCGAGTCAGTGATGAAGCCCGTCATCATATCACGGAAGCCCGACAGGGTCTCCACTGGGATTGCGCGGGTGTCAGCGGTGTCCTGCAAGTAGGCGTCGATCTCTGCCTCCGAGAGACTCGTTTTGGCTGCCATTACCAGGAGGTGCGAGCAGTCTACGACTTGACGTTGGTTCCAAGAGTGCGGCAGCAATTGTTCACGAATCTCCGCATCTTTCACTACGATGAACTTCCAGGGTTGAAGGCCAAAAGAGGAGGGGGTCAGGCGCAGAGCCTCTTCCAAAGTAGCCCAGTCAGCGTCAGTGATTCGTTTGGCAGAGTTGAATTCTTTCGTCGCGTAACGCCAGTTTAGGGCTTGTAAAAGAGTCTCATTCATCATTTTGATTTCTGTTTTTGGGGATCGTAAAAAATTCGTATATCCGCCTTAGTCGTTCCCAAGAGTTCTTGCGCTCGTTTTAGGGCGTTTCGTGTCGACATGTTGGGATTTTGGCGGTTGTTCAGGAAGATGTTTTCCCTGCCGATAATGGCGTCGGCACCGGCATTCTTTAAGACTCGGTAAACGCTCTTTGAGGCGCCGCTGACGATCACGTGCCGGTCATGAGTATTGAGGAACTGCACAAGTTCTTCCAGCG
>JAHDIL010000273.1:299-2705 GCA_020630835.1 Verrucomicrobiota bacterium | reverse complement strand
CGTTTGCCCCGCTGATACTCCATTAAACAATCTTTGGCTGACGATTCTCAATCAGATGGGTGTCGCTGCTGAAAGCCATGGGGACAGCACTGGTGTGTTGGAGAATGTAATGGCTTAGCGGCCAACTATAGTCTGCTGAAGCAGCAGGCGCTGTTGTCCTTCAGATCGAGTGGCATGTTTAGTCCTCAGTTGCGAGAACAAATTCCTCCCCGCTTTCTGGCCTGGTGAGAGTTGGGGCGCCCGCGAGTAAACCGTGTTTCACAAGGAAGTTGTCCGTGTCAATGAGCATGACAGTCTGCCACTGGTGACTGTGGTTCCAAAAACCGTGATCTTCATCTCGAGCGATTCTGAGCTCAATGCTTTTCGTCCCTAGTGTCTTCCATTTCGCGTAGGCCTGGTCCCAGCCTTTTTTCCAGCCATCTTGGTCTCCAAAGAAGACGATTGTAGGAGGCATTTCGGCTTTCATATGGCGCATGAGATCGATTTCTGGAGTTCTGTGATCATTCCCAGAAAAGGCAGGATTGACCCAGATATAGGCAACGACACTTGTATCGATGCCCTTCGGGTCATTGGGATCATCTAGGTGAGGGCTCATCGTAGCCAGCGCACTGATGTGACCACCGGCACTGGTGCCTCCCGTAATAATGCGATTTGGATCGATACCAAATTCCTCAGCATTTTGCTTGAACCAGCGGATGGCACTTTTTGCGTCAGTAACACATACGCCTTTGATCTGCGATCTGCCCGCGGGGAGTTTGTGAGCCTCCGCCTTCGTCATCTTGAGCATTTGGTAGTTGACCGTAGCACAGACAAGCCCACGACTTGCGAAGTAAGCACAGGTTCTTCGAAACTCCGCCAGTGAACCGCCGAGCCAAGCTCCGCCATGAAACAAAATCATGCCCGGAACTTTCGATTTTCCAGGTTCGTGATTCGGCGGAAAGAAAACCTCAATCTGCCGCTCCTTGCCACCAGAGGTTTTGTAGACGTATTCTTTGCCGGGATGAGCGGATTGAACTGGTGTTTCTGCAATGAGAGACGCCCCAAAGAAGGTCATCACGAAGAGAAGTGAGCATGGTATACAGTTCATAATTTTTTTGATTTTACGCTAGTAACCGTGGAGAGCATCCGTCTCAAGGCAAGTAGCTTCATTAAGACAGTCTCAGAAGACAAGACCGCCTTAGTTTGAGCAAGCTGCACTAGCTGCTGTAATCAAAATCGGACTGTTTGAATCAAAAAGGAAAGAGGAGCAGGCAATCCAGAGACTCATAAAAAGTGGGGCTTCCTTAACCTGCACGGCATTTATTCTGGGGGGATCCATCCTTTGATCATCGCTTGCCTATTTTTTGTAGACTCCCAAGCCTCGGGCACTTCCACCAATCCACTTGCAGGATGCTCTCTGTATCGCTAGTGTCGACGCGATATGTGTGCATTTGTCGATATTGAGAAAGTAATCCTAGACAAAGAGGGGAAGCAGCAACCAGTGCTCGCCGACCGGATCAAAGAAATTGCAGATAGCGATAGCGGAAGCCTTGATTGGAAACGCTCTATGACTGACTTCCTGCGTGCCATAAAGCTCGACCCTAGCTATGGCTCCAGAAAAGAGTTGGCCCTCGAACTCGGCTATCAGATGGAGGATATCATCCGCAAAGGTGCCTCCGAGATGAATACTTGGCTGCTGGCAGAGGTCTTTCAGCGTCTCGAAAAGCGCGGCTTAAAGTTGCCGGATGACGTAAAGAAAAAGTGAGCTTCCGCCGCTAGGCGATTCATTATTTTACTATCCTATACTCTCCCTTAAACATGGCCACTGAATGGATTTCCGCGCACGAATTTGAAGATTTGCTTTATGAGAAGACCCCTGATGCGGGCATTGCTAAGATCACGATAAACCGACCAGAGGTGCGCAATGCCTTTCGCCCGCAGACGGTGCGCGAGATGCTTGTCGCTTTAGACCTTGCTCACGAAGACCCGGATGTAGGGGTTATCATCCTGACCGGTGCTGGTGATTTAGCTTTTTGTTCAGGGGGAGATCAGAAGGTTAGAGGACATGCCGGCTATGTTGGCGATGATGGAGTGCCTCGGCTGAATATTCTCGACGTTCAGAAGAAAATTAGGGGATTACCAAAGCCTGTTGTCGCTATGGTTGCCGGATACGCTATCGGCGGCGGGCACGTTTTGCATGTGGTCTGCGACCTAACTATTGCAGCCGAGAACGCACGCTTTGGACAAACAGGCCCCAAAGTGGGCTCCTTTGATGGCGGGCTTGGCTCCAGCTATCTCGCCCGCATAGTTGGCCAGAAAAAGGCTCGTGAGATCTGGTATCTCTGCCGTCAGTATGATGCGCAGCAGGCATTGGACATGGGCCTCGTCAATACCGTTGTCCCGCTAGAAAAACTGGAGGAGGAGACG
>JAHDIL010000273.1:0-289 GCA_020630835.1 Verrucomicrobiota bacterium | reverse complement strand
GAAATGCTCGATCATTCACCGCTTGCCCTCCGTTGTCTCAAGACAGCTCTTAATGCTGATTGTGATGGCCAGATGGGACTGCTCGATTTGGCTGGGAATGCCACCCTGCTATACTATATGAGCGAGGAGGCAAAAGAAGGGAAGAACGCCTTTGTCGAGAAGCGGAAACCGGACTTTTCGAAGTTTCCGCGCGTTCCTTAACCTTGAATGATGGGGCTTAAGAATTGGATTCTTGCTGCGCGTCCGAAGACTTTGCCGGCGGCCGTAGTTCCTGTTTGGGTTGGTTCGG
>JAHDIL010000272.1:1795-2769 GCA_020630835.1 Verrucomicrobiota bacterium | reverse complement strand
GACTTTAATGTCAAGGGCTATTTTCAGCGTCAAAGGTCTCCATCTCAAAATGATGGCATAGATCGGGGTGTTTCTCTACCTCAGCTAAAACCTCCTCTAAGTGAAATCTAGTGTCACCAAAACCACGCGTAAAATCGGCATGTAAGGGGACGTGGAAATGCACCCTCCACTCGTCTCCTCGTTGCTCAGCCGGTATTGCTTCCCCCCATTCCAATGCCGGCGGCAGGTCCATAAAAGCACGATGCAGTGCTCCCCCCTGTCCCACCATGACCTGATGGAGATAAACTTCGTCCTGAAACTTCTTCACAGCCTGCAGATTTTCGTCGGTAGGCTTAAGAGTAAGAGCTGAACTCAAATGAATCTTACTGATCCGGATGCCCTCCTGGCGATACTGAGCGAAGTTCTCAGCAGCATCTTCGTATTCTAAAGCCAAATGGCAGGTATCGTAGTTTACTCCAATATTTCGTCTCACCGATGCCGCCTGCTCGTCCGTACATCGATCTAAAAGCCTATGAAAAAAGGAAATCGTTTCTGTTGTATTTTCGAACCATCCTAAGGGTTCTGGCTCAACCCCAAGGTGAAAATCTCGGTCTGGATATTGCTCTCGCAAGCGATCGATAGACTCCGAAATCTTAATGAAATTTTGATAAATTCTCTCTTCTCTATCAATGACCTCGTCGGTGGATAGACCGTCGAAGAAGCCTTTAAACGATCCGGGGAGTGTGCTCACACTGAAAGAGCCATGCTCTGGGCTCATCTTTGCGCCCAGTCGGAACAGGCGTTCCGTATATTCCAGCCTCTCTCTAGTCGACCAATCAGGCGCATAGACACTATCCTTAACCCGGCTACCATGAAAGGTGCCAAAGGGGAATCCATTAATGGTAAACACGTAGGAATTTGTTGCCGCCAACCATCTTTTGAATGCGGCAAATTCCTCAGGATTTTCATCAAGCGTGCGCGCAGCCTGATCGCTC
>JAHDIL010000272.1:0-1785 GCA_020630835.1 Verrucomicrobiota bacterium | reverse complement strand
ACGCAAACCGATACCGTATGGGGCGTCAGCACACACACGATGTCTGACCTTATCAACATACTCAGTGAGCCCTTGAAAAGTTTCCTCCCACGTTTCCCCTCGGTGAATATTGGTGCAATACCCAAGGTCGATCTGATCTCCTAAACGCATACACCATAATGGAAGCGCGCTATAGTAAGGAAATCAAGGCTTCCCCTCTACCGAATCATGGATTCAAACTACTTTTATCCAGAGTCGTCGCTACAAACTGAAGCCTGTTTTATACCCCCACCCGGGGCGAACTGATGTATTTTGTCGAGTATTCAGTTAACAACCAACGATTCATGCATACAGAAGATTCCCAAAATCACCAAAAGACCCCAGAAGTTGATCACACCGCTGATGCTTCACAACAAAGCAATAAAGAACAGCAATCGGCTTCTAACCCAGACCCCTTCGACCGTTTCTCCGAAGCGGTGAAGAATTCGTTCGAACGGGGAGAGTATGAGGCGAAACGCACTCTCAAAGATGCCGTGCCCAAACTAAAACAAGGCCTTTGGGATGGCGTAAAAGAGCTCGCCTTTGGCGCGGGTTTCGCCGGTGGTGTTGCATCCTTTTTCGCAAACGAAATCATGCCTGAGGAAGTGAAAAACAGCTTCAACTCAGGCCGATCAGCAGGTGAAGAACGAGCAGCCTCATGGAAAGCAGACCGAGAAAGGAACGCTGCTAATGACGTGGACAATGATGCGCCAGCACCTGAAAAGGCGTAACCGAGCCTAGAGTAGTTGTCTCATAAACCGAAGGAGGGGTTGCTGCGGCAACTCCTCTTTTCGTTGTAAGCCACACGTCGAGCGGCTGGGGGCAAGAGAATATCGCCTAGTTTGGCGGATATCCCCAGTATCCTTGAGAGCACCCACTGGCCGGCTTCGCCCTCTCCCCAAAAGCAGAAAGCTCGAGAAGCGTTCTTTCCCAAGACTTGTAGCGGGCGAATACCGAAATAAAAAACCTCACGCGATGTTATCCCGTGAGGTTTCTTCTTTTAAGCCTCTTACCGACTGGATGTCGCGAGGCTTTGATTAGCGATCAAACTGCGCATCAAACACGATATCCGACGCCGGAAAGTCGACCTTCTTGCAAAACTCTGCTGACTCGCTAGCTCCCGCTTCGCGGTCCATGGCTCCATCTTCCCACTCGACAGAGAGAGGACCTGTGTAACCTACGTCATTGAGAGCCCGGATAATGCGCTCGAAGTCTATCTTACCACGACCGACCGATTTGAAATCCCAATAACGCTGGCGATCATGAAAATCTACGTGCCCGCCGAACACCCCGGCTGCCACTGGCGCATCAGCCCAAGACACATCCTTCATGTGCACATGGTTTATGCGATCAGCAAATTTATAAATGAACTCAACATAATCTACCCCTTGGTAGCCAAGATGGCTTGGGTCGTAGTTGAAGCCGAAACTTGGGTGGTGATCAATCGCCTCAAGTGCACGTTCAGCCGATGCAATATCGAAAGCGATTTCCGTAGGATGCACCTCAAGGGCATACTTGATACCATTATCGCGGAAAACATCCATTATCGGGCCAAAACGGTCAGCAAAATCTTTGAACCCCGCATCAATCTGCCCAGGAAGGTTTGGCGGGAACGAATAAAGGAGATGCCAGATGGATGAACCCGTGAAACCATTCACGACGGACACTCCAAACTCCTTCGCGGCAATAGCCGTTTTCTTCAGCTCTTCGGCCGCACGCTGACGGACTCCTTCTGGGTCCCCGTCGCCATAGATATAGTCTGGCAGG
>JAHDIL010000271.1 GCA_020630835.1 Verrucomicrobiota bacterium | reverse complement strand
CGCGTCACTTAAGATGACGACAGGGTCATCTTCGGGCCGCGACCGTAAATGGCTTAAAGGGGGGCTGCAAGGGGTTTTTCCCTCACTCTGTGGGTTTTTCCTCGACAGGGATCTCAGAGCTATCGTCTGTCATTGCGCCGGACACCTTGAGCTCAGCGCTTTCCTGATCCGTCGGTCCTTGTTTTAGTTTCTCTTCCTCGAGAGCTATGAGGGTGGCCACCTCTTTCTGAACGGGTTCGATTTCCTCCAGCCGCAGTCCGGGGTCTGGGATGATAAAGACCTCGCCACTCTCGGAATGTTCGTAGAAGAGAATCTTGCGCTCGTCCGTCTCTCGAGTGTCTGTATGAACCACAGCTTTTTTTCGCTCCAACATCAGGGCTAGGATGAATCGAGCTTGTTCTGTAGCGGGTTGGTCCTCCTCGACAAAGCGTCTGAGGATTAGCTCGGCGAAATTACCTTCTATTACGGGTTTTTCCTCAACGAGGATAGGTGATTTATATGTGGATTTCCAAAAGGAAAAGGGTGGGGGATCGAAGCTGGATTTTAGCTCATTCCACGCCTCTACAGAAAAGTCACGACGTATATAATCTTCGGAGGCCGGCTCCTCAAAAATACACGTGTAGAAAGGCTGCTCATCAGCGAAGGCATCGCCGGTGTGCTCGCAGGTCCCTTGTGTGCCGCGTATTTTCCAGTCCTGATTCATAGTGTGTGGGGAGGGGAGTTCGGAAGGTAGGCAGCAAATACGGTCGCGCAAGTCTTCGCCTGGTGCTCTAGAGGGAACTGCTGAAAAAGCGGCCGCCCTCAACCTGGTATCTGATCCCAAGGGTAAGCGGATAGTTTTCCTCAATATGCCCCGAGGAGAGTCCGCTCCACATCGGGACAGAAGCCTCGGCAAAGTGCCTCTGAAAAACGTCGTCGATCTCCAAGCCGTCCGGGCCGGCTTTGCAGTCTGTAAAGGTGCCCAGCACAATGCCAGCGATGCCATTTAGCAGGCTGCTCTGCTTCCAGCTGATAAGCAGGCGATCGATCCGGTAGGGACGCTCACCGACATCTTCAAGAAAGAGGAGTTTCCCTTCTAGCTTAGGCGCGAATGGTGTGCCCAAAAGTGCCGATAGCACCGCTAGATTCCCTCCGACAAGATCGCCTGAAACGCATGCCGAATCTGCGGCGGCATTTCGTGGTGAAATCTCGTGCTCGATCGAGGATAAAGGATCCTCCATCCGCTTGATCCAGGCGTTCTGCACGGCTGGGCTCGCTTTCGCAAGGGCGCCAACCATGGGGGCGTGTAGGGAGGCGACGCCAGCCTCTGTCCAGCGAGCATGGAGTGCTGTGACATCGCTGAACCCGATAATCATCTTGTTGGCCTTTTGGATGGCAGAGAGCGAGAGATCGGGGAGTAGCTGGGTGGCGCCAAACCCGCCACGTGCGCAAACGATGGCATCTACGCTGTCGTCCTCTAGGGCTGCTATTAGCTCAGCAGAGCGCCTCGCGGCTGTGCCGGCATGGTAGGCGTCGACCTCATAAATGTCTTCTGAAAAACTGACCTCATACCGTTCTCGCAGCCAGGCGATGCCGTTTTCAAACGGTTCACGCGCGAATTTTCCCGATGGGGCGATCACGGCTAGCTTGCCGCCTGCCGAGACGGAGCGAGGGCGGGTTACTGCTGGGGCAGATTGAGTGGATAAGTCTGCGGACATAGGATGCTCAGTAATCACCGGATATGGCGTCGGCGCAACTTGCTGAGTTCGGTGATAAGCTCTTCGGTATCTTCATAATGCTCCCGGAGGATATCGAGTGCTTCATCATATGGCTCAGGGCGCTTAGGGTGCAGGTCACGTAGCCGTTCATACTCGTTCAATGCATCATCGTAGCGCTCCTTTTCGCGACAATGATGAGCCACTGTTAAGTCGAAGGGGGGGCGATCAGTGCTGCCAACAGGGATAAAAAGGCGGTCTATAAACCTTAAAATTGGCCAAGTGAGTAACCAGTAGAGGGGGCGAATAATAGCTAGGGAGGCAGCTAGAAAACATCCGGCAGAGGCGATAATAAAGATCGGATTTGTCGATGAATCAGAGAGCCGACCGAACCAGCTGCCTATGCCGCAGAGGGCGATCAGCCATAGGGCTCCCGTAAGAAGCTGGCGCAGAGTAGGGGGCGTGGGCTCAAAAATCATTGGGGCACGAAATTACTTCACAGCCGAAGGCAAAATAGGGAAGTTGAAATCCAAAGGATGTTAACGATAATAGCTGGAAATAAAAAAACAAATGATGCCACAAACCACATATCGACCGTTACGGTCCCTTTCGGGGGGCGTCCTGCGGTTGATGTTTGCGCTCGCCCTGCTTGTGGGTTTGCTGATTTCTCCCGCACATGCCCAGCTCTTTGGTGGGCGCGAGCAGGAAAATGAGCCGCGAGATCTGGGTATACCCACTCCGGTTTCGAGAAAGATCGAAGTCGCTCGCGGCCAGGCCGTAAAGTTCGAGATTGCGGCCGAGACGGGCAATACAATCCACCAAGTGGAATTTCTCGTCCGCGAGTTGCCTAGAGCAGGAAAGGTAATCGCTGTAGATAAAACACCAGGGTTCTTCAATAGGGCAACCGTTACCTATCTTCCTGACCCCAGTATCCCAGTGAATGTGGATTCCTTGGGCTTCGTCGCCCGTTATCGTGGCGGGCGCTTCTCGTCGGTGGCTAGGGTTGACATTAGCTTGACGAACCCAGCCTCGGAAATCCTCGTTCCGAGTGCTATCTCGTTTGGTGAGACTCGAGTGGGTGAGAGCGTTGTTAAAAGCCTAACTGTAAGCAATTTAGGGGAGAAAACGTTCC
>JAHDIL010000270.1 GCA_020630835.1 Verrucomicrobiota bacterium | reverse complement strand
GATCGCTCTTATTCTTTCCCGCTTCATCGAGCCTAACGAAATGCTATTCAAAGTATCGCAGTCTAGTGAGGCTGGGGCAAGCGCCTCCTCGCGAGAGCTTTTCGTCTCCTCCCCTGCTCCCAAAAACTGGCGGGGCGACATCATCCTGCTGCTAGACTCCGAGACGGGCGGCGCCGGAGAGCTTTTCGCCGGTGTTGTCCGATCCATCAGGCCATGCACCATTATCGGCGAACAAACGGCCGGTAAAACCGTAAAGTTCACCTCCATCGATCTGGGAGACGGCCTTTCTCTGCGCTACGCCGTCGCTGAGATTGCGCTAAAAGACGGATCAAGCCTATTTCAAAAGGGAATAGCTCCCGATATTGAAACGATCTCACCACCGACGATGAAACAGAGCGTCCATGAAGTCGTAGCAAAGGGCCTCCCACTCTCCGACCTTGTCTATCGCCCAGAACGTCCCCGCATGAACGAGGCAGCGCTTGTGGAAGGGGTAGACCCCGAACTGGAATATTATCTCGCCCGCAGCCAGAAGAAACCTGTGGAGTGGGATAAGCATGACATTCGAGACCGCCTAATCCAACAGGCAGCTGATGTAGCGAGAATTCGTAAGTTGCTACCAACGCTCCGCTAATCCCTTCCCTCCCCCCCCACTCCTATGAGCCTTTTTTTTGACAGCCACATGCACACACCGCTGTGCAAGCACGCCACGGGGCACCCCAGCGAATACGTAGAGCATGGTGTGGAACGAGGTCTTGCGGGGGTGATTTTCACCTGCCACAGCCCGATGCCGGATCGCTTCTCTCATAAAGTGCGTATGACGCCAGAGCAGTTTCCCGAGTATGTCGCGCTGATCGAGGATGCCGCACACACGGCACCCGATGATTTTGAGGTGCTGCTAGGCATGGAGAGCGACTTCTTTCCCGGCATGGAGAAATGGTTGGCTGAGCTGCACGACTCTGCCGACTTTCACTACATCCTCGGTTCGGTTCACTGGCATATCCCCGAATACATGGATGCCTTCTGGAAAGGCGACCCGGCATCATTCCGCAGTCAATACTTCGATCACTTAGCGGATTCTGCTGAAACGGGGCTCTTCGACTCCCTAGCCCATCCAGATCTGGTGAAGAATGCCCAGCCGGAAACCTATAGGTTCGCTAAAGTGGAGGACGACATTAAGCGTGCCCTAGACCGCATCGCCAAGACCGGGGTAGCGATGGAGATCAATACCTCCGGGCTGAATAAAGCCTATGAAGAAATGAATCCTGGGCCAGAGATGCTAGCCCTGATGGCTGAGAGAGGTATCCCCGTCGTCATAGGATCAGACAGCCATGTGCCGGAGCGCGTGGGCGATCAATTCGAAACCGCGCTGCATCATCTGGAAGTGGCAGGCTATGCTACGGTAAGCCTTTTTCGTCATAGAAAGCGACGTGAGCTGGCGATCACAGATGCTCTAGCTAGCTTGCAGACCATAACACCAGCCCATAGCTCCTAGGGGCACGTGCTTGGACCAAACTTTGAATAGCGGTAGTTTTTATTTGCGATGAGATTTAATCTCATCTAGGAAAAATGCTGCGGAACTTTGCCCATGAGAAGCTCGTTTTTTTTCCTCCTACTTTCCTTCGGGATCCTGCTCGCCTCCCTGTCCAGCCTTACCGCTCAGGACCTGCCTAGCCCCTCGTCTATCCGAGAAACGCTTTCGCAGTGGGTGAAGACGAAACAACTCATTGGTGCCGAAGCCGCTAACTGGGCGGAGGAAAAGGAGACCCTCGAGCGTATCAACGCCTTGCGCTCACGAGAGCTAGAAGCCCTGCAAGAGGAGATAGCCACCAATAAAGAGAAAGCAGCCGAATTTCGACAGCAAGAGAAGACGATAGAACAAGCCTCAAAAGAGCTTCGCCAATGGTCCACTCAATCCTCTTCCCAACTAAAAGTGGCTGAGACTTCGGTCGCGCGCATCATTCCGTCCCTACCTGCGCCCCTGCAGGAAGAGCTAGAAACCGTGATCGAGGATTTCCGCGAGATTGAGCAAGACCCTACCGCGCGGACCTCGGTCGAGCGACTGCGTTCGACCCTTGCCATCATCACCGCTTGCGAGAGTTTCGATAGCAAAATCTCTCGTTTCCAGGAAGTCCTGCCGATAAATGGCGAACCCACTCGAGTCACTACGGTGTATCTCGGTCTTTCACAGGCCTACTATCTTGATCCTACGGGTAATTACTCAGGTCAGGCGACGCGCTCCTCTGAAGGGTTCACTTGGCAGGAGAACAACCAGATCAGCAAGCAAGTCAGCCAACTCGTCGCTATTCTGGAGAGAAAGTCGGAGCCCGATTTTATTTCCCTTCCGATCAAGCCTTAAAAAGGCCGCAACATTTACGTCCTGTCCCTTTTTCCCTTTTCGATATGCGTTCGTTTCTAGCCAGCATTATCTTTATCAGCTCAGTGCTGACTCTAGCCCAGGAGGCAGAAGTCCCAGAAGGGGCTTACCTCCGCGAAGCCCAAAAGGCTAAAGCAGACTTAGAGCAAGCCCTCAAGCAGCTCAGTGACCAGCGGCTTGACATAGCCAAGGAAAAGCCCGCGCTCTCAGAAAAAACGATTCAACTAGGCGCCGAGCTCCGAGAAGCAAAACGCCTGGCCCGACTCGCGGTGAGTGATCGTCGCGAGATCGAGGAAGCACTAGAGGCCGCGAAGTCATCCACTGCATCAATTGCACAAGAAAAGGCTTACCTAGATACGATGTTGGCTAGCTTCCGGCGAGAGCACGAGTCTCGACTACCCATCGTTGCCCTGCAGGCACGAAAGGATAGTCTACCGGCTTCAACCGCTCCTAGTA
>JAHDIL010000269.1 GCA_020630835.1 Verrucomicrobiota bacterium | reverse complement strand
CAGTGCCAGCCAGAAAGGGCATCGCTGCCCGCTATCTTCAGCTGGCACAGCGCCGAGCAGAAAAAATGAACGCCAAGCAACGAGAAGCCGTTCTTCGCATGGATAAATGGACTGAAGAAAACCTGGCCTTCACTCGTGAAGAGGCTCGCTAACTGATCGATTTTGAATACGCAGTTGGGGCGAAGTCTGACATTTTTTCACTCAGGTCGCGAATTAGTGTCCTGTGAAGCAAGGCCTCGCTTTAGCCTATAGCGGCTACATGAGAACTGCCCATCATCCGCGTTACTGTCAATAGAACGTCTTCTTCTCCGTCCCAGCACCCAAAAATCGGATCCCTACAAGCCAAACGATGCCCTTGTTCAGCTAAAAAAGAGGGGCTCAAAAGGACTAGCAATGGTTGCTAGCAACTTTCTTCATCAACAGATCTAAAGCCTGCCAGGGCAGCTCGATGCAGCTCCGCCGCGTGTTTTCATCGTAGAGTTTTCGCAGAGCCCAATAAAGAGTTGTCATCTCTCCGGAAAGCCCACTCGGTGCGTTAGCCCATATTTCTGCGATTGTGCTTACTGCCTTGGGCAAAATCACCTGGCCATCATCGGATAACTCCCGTTCGAACTGATGCCAGACCTCCACAAGGAGGTGCGCCGACGCACGGCAAATCAAACAGGTATCGAGAGACAGGCCAAGTTCATATTCCTCATCGCGCTTTTCGAGCCAGCCAACGATTCGATCGCCGCAGAATGGATTGTTGACGGTCACTCGCACCGCCGCTCCGTCAGGTGGCATTTCCGTATTTGCCCAAGAGCGAGCCGCCGCCAAGACAGGCGGGCTGTAGAGGGAAAAACGGCTTTCTGTCTCGTTCATGCTGCCAGACAGCTACCTGCTGGTCCTGATGAAGTCAGGAGGAAAATACCGAGGACAGGACTCGAACCTGCACACCATAAGGCACTTGATCCTAAGTCAAGCGTGTCTACCAATTTCACCACCTCGGCAAGTAGCGCAATTTGCGGGGCGAATAGTAAAGGCTTTCAGGGAGAGAACAACTGAATTTTTTCTCGGTAAGCGCCACGATTGCAGCAAGCTTTGCTTACTTCTCAGTCCTTGCCAAAAATTCAGCCCCGACCGTCGCACCGACCCCCAATGCCAGGCTAATTCCAATAAGTAAATAGGCCTGCCGGTCATCACCTAACTGATACGCCCGGTAGATCGCCGTGGAGAGTGTTTCCGTCTTTTCCTCGATATTACCAGCAACGACCATCGTCGCCCCAAACTCACCGACAGCCCTTGTAAAACCTAGCAGCACAGCAATGGCAACATGGGGCCGCAGGAGCGGCCACTCAACCTTCCAAAAGGCCTCAGCACGAGTGTGCCCCAGACTCCGACTCATAAAAATGAGGTCGCTGGGGATTTTCTCAAGCCCAAGACGAAGAGTCCGCACAACCAACGGAAAGCTCATGATGGTGCAGGCAAGGACAACAGCAGGCCAAGAAAAAAGGATTTGAATCGATGCTCCCCCCAGAAAGCCGCGCTCCGACAAGAGAGCCAGAAGCAGAAAACCAACTGCTGTCGGCGGCAAGACCATGGGAAGCGAAACAAGCCCTGAAACAAGCCCTCGGCCGAAGAATGACTTCCGTGCCAACAGAAAGGCGAGCGGCAGACCAGAAAGAAGCGCTATACCCGTGGCCATCGCTGCCCATAGAGCCGTGTTACCTATCAACTCAAGCATCAACCATCCCTCCAGCCTCAAGAGGAAACTTCATCACCTCATCGCACAGGATCTCCAACTCGCGGGGATCATGAGATACAATGACAGTTATAAGGTCTCGGTCAGCCATCAATTCTCGAAAGGCCACCATGAGATGCTCACGATGATCCCAGTCAACCCCCGCAAACGGTTCATCAAAAAGAAGAACTCTGGCCGGGGAAACAGCAACACGTCCAATAGCCACCCTTTTTTTCTCACCTCCAGAAAGACTGCCAATAGACCTATCCCATACGGCGCCGAGCTGCAGAATATCTCGCCATCTGTCGATAAGGTCCTCCCTCGCCCCCTTTCCGCACTTCAAATGCTCGGCAACGGTTAGGTGGGGAAAGAGAAGATTATCCTGCGGCACGAAACCGACACTCCGTCGCTCCGGAGGCAGGTATACCTTTCGTAATGAATCGAACCACGAATTCCCGTCATGGATAACTCTTCCCTCGGCAAGAGAGGGGAAACCAGCCAGGCAGCGGAGGATAGATGTTTTACCCGAACCAGAAGGTCCCTGGATGCCAAGACTTCCGCCAGTCAAACTTGTCTGCAAATGCTGACCACGCTCCCAAAAAGGGAGCGTCAAATCAATCTGCAAACGGCGGGAAGGCATCGGTTATACCCTTAGGTAAAAAGAGAAAAGGCCCAGCAATATGCCGGGCCATTCTCGTGAGCGAATCCAAGAAGCGGATGCTTACTGGCAGGCCTCGCACTCACCCCCGTTGAGCAGAGCATCAAGCGAACACGCCGCCTTCTCCTCGTCGGTGTATTCCCGCTGTCCATTGTCACCAGCTGCTGGCGCTGCTCCGCCCTCGGGGGTAGCTCCAGCTGCCCCATTATCGCCCACGTGACGCACATCCCGCTTCACCTGAGAGTTAGCGGTATCGATGTTACTCGCCTGAAGAGTTCGGAGATAGTAGGTCGTCTTGAGCCCTGCGTGCCACGCGGCACGATACATGTGAGAGAGCGTCTTAAGATCTGGGGTAGGCAGGAACAAGTTGACCGACTGAGCCTGATCGATCCACTTCTGTCGACGAGCTGCCGCCTGGATGAACCAATCATAATTGACGCCAAAGGCCGTAGCATACTTGTCTTTCAGTTCTTGGGGAATTTCCTCAATCTCCGCAAGCTCTCCATCGAAGTATTTGAGGCGCTCCACCATCTCTTCGT
>JAHDIL010000268.1 GCA_020630835.1 Verrucomicrobiota bacterium | reverse complement strand
ACTTGGCCTGGATACGGCCATCTTGTGGCAGGCGCTTCTCAGCGATGGCCATGGTTCCTGTCATGATCTTGATCCGGCTGACGATCGATGGCAGGAGCGAAAGGGGGTGTGTTTGGACCTTATGCAGAGAGCCATCGATTCGGTAGCGCACGCGCATCTCATTCTCTAGCGGCTCGATATGGATATCAGAGGCTCGGTTTTGGTAGGCCTCTTGCAAGATTTGGTAGACCAATTTGATGACAGGGGCATCGCCGCCTTCGGCACCCTCTAGCACGCTCTCTGCCATACCGGTCCCACCGATTTTTTTCAGCTCATCGGGGGAGAGCACAGCATTGTAAAAATCTAACTGCATCTGCTTGATGGCAGAGGGTGTTCCAACGACAAACTCCGGCTCTCGATCAAGGGTGTGGCGCAGGGAGTCAAGGGCGTCGAAGTCCATAGGATCGACTACTGCCACGATGAGGCTATCACCGACCTCAGCGATAGGTAGGACACCATAACGAACGGCCAGCGAGCCATCGATACGAGGAGCTATCTCTTTATCGACGGGGCGCTTGAGGAGATCGACAAATTCTAGTCCCGAGTTCACGGCTAGAGTCTTTGCGACGGTTTCTTCATCTAGCCGACTCTGCGAAAAAAGCGCCTCCATCATCGATTCATCAGGCTGCTTGCTCTGATCGACTTCTTCTAGGATTTCGTCCGATAGATGCCCAGCTTCAGTCAAGAGCTGGAGGAGGAAAGATTCGTTCTGATACACGACGATGCAGTGGTTAAGGTGGACACAATGAGGCAGAAAGGCGCCAACGCTTTATATTCCGTAGCAAGCTAGGCGATTCTCGGGAGCGGGTGAAGCAAAAAAGCGAATTTTTTGGAATTGATGAGAGGGCGGTGCCCACCCGTGTTAGAGCAAGGTCAGCGCTTAACAATCGCGGTGACCGAGGGAGGCCTCACGAAAGTTGGGATGAGAGAGTCTGGTGACCCAGGTGCTTCTGACTTTCCAAGTCGAGCGGCAGTGGCGGAAACTGGAAAAAATTACCGAGAAAACCGAAAGCCATAGCGGCCGTTGATGAGTTGCACATCGGGCGGGCGATTGACGATTTCAAAGAAATCGTAGCCTTCTTTGAGGTTTGACCAAAAAGGGGCCCATCTTGGGAACTGCTTGCACGCGAGGTCTGTGCGCTGATCCGTCATTTTGAAGGGAAATACATGCACGCGAAAGTAACGCTGCCCTTTCGACAACGCGGATTCGGCCAAGGCATAGATCTCCTCCATGTCGGATGGCAAGAGGGCGAAGGCCCCCTGACTAGAGGCACCGCCATGGATCCAGAGCTTGCTGCCTGTGCGCGCGTGGTGGACGTCATAGCGGTTGGGATAGCCTAGATCCAGTCCTAGATGATGCCGAGTGTTTGGCTGCAAGCGCTTGGCGGAGATAAAGTAGAAACCCTCAGGGAGCTGGCCATCGCCTTCTCGCATTTTGGGACCTAAATTCCCCGAATAAGCTCTGATCGGGTAGGTTTTGATGAGCTGGAAATTGTGCTGAGTAGTGTTAGCCGCCCACACCTCGAGTTGCTTTTCTTCTTTGAACAATCTTAAGAAAATGGGTGAGCCCAGGCGGTAGCCTTTACTGCGCATCATTTGGTCAAGAGATGTCTGGTGACGAGATATTGCCGTTTTTGAGGTGCTCGTTCTTGGAATCGAGGCGAGTGTCGGGCGTGCCTGAGTCGCTCCGATCGGGCGAAAGTTGCGGACGGTGGCCATCTGCTCGAAGCCGAGCTCCCAGCCATCGATCGGCGTAGCTGCACTGTGGGCTTCGGCATCGAGTAAGTGACGCATCTCCGCTGTATCAGCGTTTTCGTCCAGCCCCCACCAAGAGCGGGCGGCATCTTCTACCCAAGTCGCAGCAATCGTCCCGCTACCGAGACCTTGCGCTTGGCGATCTTTGTGTTCTAGCCAATCCTGGACCAGCCACGGCGCTAGAACCCCGAGAATACAGGCGATTAAAAGGAGGAATGCGCGGGTCATTATAATTTTAATAATTAATATTTAAGAAATATCAAATATTTATATTATTTAACAGTTAAAAACTTGTTGCTTGGTAGTCGACTTTTCAGTTGCCAGTGAATTAGGGCCACAGCTAGGGTTTGACGACATGAGTGACGAAGACTTTCGCTTGAAAAACGTGCTGGGTAATGAGCTGCTGCCTTGTAGCGTTGACCCTATGACAGGGTTTTACCGAACAGGTGCCTGTGAGGTGGGGCCGGAGGATCTTGGTTGTCACGCCATTTGCTGCGAACTTACGGCCGATTTCCTAGCGTTCAGCAAAGCCGCTGGAAACGACCTCACAACTCCCATGCCACAGTTTCAATTTCCTGGTCTTCGACCTGGCGATCGATGGTGTGTCTGTGCGGGTAGATGGAAGGAAGCGTTGGATGCGGGTTTTGCTTGTCCTGTTTATTTGGAGGGCACGTCACAGGCGGCTCTGCAGTATGTTAGCCGCTCGATCCTTGAAGAATACGCCGTGATTGATAAGGAGGAGGAGTAATGAGTTTTGCTAAATCTCTTATTGTGGCGATTGACGGACCGGCAGCTTCGGGGAAAAGCACCGTTTCTAAGCGTGTTGCGCATGATCTTGGGTGCATCTTTGTCAGTTCAGGTGAAATGTATCGTGCCTTTACGCATTGGGTGATCAAGCATCAGGTGGACGCCTCCGACGAAGCAGCGGTGACGGCGCTGCTGGAAAAAACAGAATTCACCTGTCAGGCTAAAGATGGCGTGGGGATGATAGAAATTGATCAGACCCCCGTCACGGAATCAGAAATGTCGGCTGAGTCAGTAAACGCAGCGGTTTCCTTAGTTGCGAAAATACCTGCTGTTCGGCAACGTTTAGTGCGGGAGCAGAGGGGGTATGCCGGCGTAGGTTCGGGAATCGTGATGGAGGGGCGC
>JAHDIL010000267.1 GCA_020630835.1 Verrucomicrobiota bacterium | reverse complement strand
TAGACATCATATGCCGACTAGAAAATGAAAAACGACTGCTGACAAGGAAAAGCTCTATTTTATGGGCATTTGTGGCACGGCTATGGGGTCTGTTGCCGCTGCCTTCGCGGATGCTGGATACGAAGTGATCGGGTCCGATGCAAATGTTTATGACCCGATGAAATCGTTCTTAGAGAAGAAGGGTATCGCTATCCTTGACGGCTATCGTGAGGAAAATGTGGAAAGTGAAGATGCCCTATTCGTCATTGGGAATGCCCAGAGCAGGGGGAATGCGGAGGTGGAGGCCGTGCTGAGGGAAAAGCGCCCCTATGTTTCTCTCCCGGAATTGCTCCGCACAACGGTCCTCCGTGGGAGTTCAAACATTTTAGTTAGTGGGACGCACGGGAAGACAACGACGTCCAGTCTTCTCGCTTGGATTTTCGAGTCGGCAGGCAGGAATCCGAGCTACATGATTGGGGGAATCCCCGGAAACTTGGGACAAGGGGCCCGTTTCGTCGACTCGGGTCACGCTATCCTTGAGGCAGATGAATACGACTCCGCCTTTTTCGACAAGCGCTCTAAATTTATCCAGTATCTGCCAGAGGTCGCCATTTTAAACAATCTGGAGTTCGATCACGCAGATATTTTTGATGATCTGAAAGCTGTTGAGAAAACCTTTGGGCATATGGTCCGTCTCGTGCCCGACAACGGCTTGATTTTGGCAAATGGTGATCAGGAGACATGTCGACGTGTTGTGGGTGCTGAGAGCCATGCGCCCGTGTGCTTTGTGGGGGTAGGACCTGAGAATGATCGCCAGATAACGGACATAAACTATCAATCGCAGGGAACAAGTTTCCAGTTAGCCGGTGTGCATTATACAATCCCGTTGCTCGGTGAGTTTAATGTTAGAAATGCCGCCATGGCTGTATCTGCGGCTCTTCATGCAGGGATCGACCAGAAGGCTATCCAAACTGCTCTGGATACATTCGAAGGAATTCGTCGTCGACAAGAAGAGCGTGGGACGACGTCGCGTGGAATTACGGTAGTCGATGACTTCGCGCATCATCCTACCGCGATCGGGCAAGCAATAGAAGGTTTGCGCGTCCGCTATGAGGGGCGGCGCCTATGGGCTATATTTGAGCCGCGTTCGAATACAATGAGGCGAAAAGTATTTCAGGATCAACTTCCAGCAGCCCTTTCAAAAGCTGACGGGGTGTGCCTCTCAGCTATCGAGGATACGAAAAACCTGACTGACGAAGAGCAGTTGGATGTGCAGGCAGTCCTTTCCGAGCTAGCTGACGCGAGGGTGCCCGCTTATCTCGAGCCTTCGGCCGACGCTATTGTTGAACGCTTGGGTAGAGAGGTGGACGATGGCGACGTTCTGATTGTGCTCAGCAATGGAGGCTTTGGCGGAATCCATGAAAAATTATTATCGTATTTTGACTAGGTGATTTAAGTCAAAGCCACCCACATTGCTGTTTTTTACCGTGACTTCTCGTTTTTTGCTGTCGAGAGTGTTGTGTTTGGCGTGTTCAGGCGATTGAGGTGCTCTATCGGGTTGTGTATGATCATAGAGTTATGATGAGGATAGTTACCAGCCTACCCGTTTTTATTTTCGCCTTGTTCACTTCGGTGGAAATCGCTCAAGCAGAAAAAGGGGGCGTTGCTCGTCAAATCCCCTATTATTCTGTGGAGGAAAGTCTCTCGATGTTTGAGCTGCCAGATGGTTATCGTCTCGAGCCCGTCGTTACGGATCCTATTTTGATGCACCCTGTTTTGTGCGTATTCGACGGAAACGGAAGGATGTTTGTCGCTGAGATGCGGACCTACATGCTTGATGCTGATGGGACTGACGAGCAGAAACCGGTCAGTCGCGTCTCTCTCCACGAGGACACGGATGGCGACGGAAGAATGGACAAACACACAGTGTTTGCAGACAACCTCCTTTTACCTCGTGCTGTTTTGCCGCTAGATGATCGGGTTCTCATCCAAGAAACCAATACACTTGATGTTTATTCCTATCGCGACACCGATGGAGACGGCGTGGCCGATGAGAAAGAGCCGTTTTATGTAGGAGGTCCGAGAGGCGGTAACATGGAGCATCAGCCAAGCGGGTTGATCTGGTCTTTGGACAACTTTATCTACACTACCTATAACAGTTACCGAATGCGTTACAATCCAGATGGATTGGCAACGAGTGAACCTACAGCTCCTAATCAAGGCCAGTGGGGGTTGTGCCAGGATGATGAAGGAAAGCCATGGTTCGTGAACGCAGGTGGTGAGATTGGCCCTCTCAATTTTCAGCAACCCATCGTCTATGGTCGTTTCAACGCGGGTGATCAATACCGGCCCGGCTACCGTGAGGTTTTTCCGTTGGTTGGCCTTGCTGATGTCCAGGGTGGGGAAAAGAGGTTTCGGTCTTCTGATCTGACTTTGAACCACTTCACGTCGACTTGCGGGCAAGAGATCTTTCGCGGGGATAAGCTGCCTGCAGATATGCGTGGCGATTTACTTTTCGCTGAACCTGTAGGACGTCTAATCCGTCGTAGCAGTGTGACGGTTACTGATGGCATCACTCGACTGGCAAATACCCATGCTAAGAGCGAGTTTATTCGGTCTCGTGATCCCAATTTTCGCCCGGTCAATATGGCAAACGGACCTGATGGGTGCCTTTACATTGTTGATATGTATCATGGTATAGTCCAGCAGGCTAACTGGACCAAAAAGGGTTCTTATTTGCGCGAAAAAATCGACAATTTGGGGTTTGCAAACAATGTAGGAAAAGGGCGTATATATCGACTTGTCCATGAAGATCATGAGCCTAGTGCTCCCGTTAGAATGCTCGATCAATCACCGGTTGAGTGGGTAGGACATTTGGAGAGTGAGAATGGATGGGTGCGTGACACAGCGCAGAAGCTTTTGGTGTTGAAGGGGGATGACTCGATCGCACCTGCGCTTGAGTCGCTGCTTGCAGGGTCTGAAAA
>JAHDIL010000266.1:2701-2979 GCA_020630835.1 Verrucomicrobiota bacterium | reverse complement strand
CTATTCGGTTATTCTGGTCGTCATCGATTGCGTAGAACATTTGCTGTCGAGGCATCCTAGGTGTGTCGCTGTATTGAAGTCCCTGAAAGAGCAATCTTCCATGCTTGTTTGTGGGCTCCTCAGGCACGGTCGCGATCTCCTCGCCGTTACGAAAGATGATGAATTTCCTGATGCCGCTTTCTAGATCTGCCTTCGCTTCCCAGGTGAGTTTCTCTTTCGTTAAATGGACCTTAGACGGCGCTGGTGGAGGAGTGTTATCCGGGATATTCGCATCTTTC
>JAHDIL010000266.1:0-2691 GCA_020630835.1 Verrucomicrobiota bacterium | reverse complement strand
CATCCGGTAGCCACATCATGTCAGCGGGATCCCCGTCAAAAGAGTCAGCTGGTATAGCCTTTTCACCCTTAAACCCGGCTAGGTAAGCATTTCGCTCTGGCATCTTGATCAATGCGTTTTCTGATTTTGGGAGACGTTCCTTTATGATTGTATCTAGCCAGGGAATGGCAAGATAGCGGCAGTCTCCGCATTCGTGAAACGCGTTCGGGTTGATAGCTGTGCCCACCAGCCCTCCTTTTTCTCGAAATGCTGAGACGAAAGCTCTAGTCATGGTCCAACCGTGTTTCCATCCAGTCGTATTTGTTACTCCTTCTTTGGTCCCGAGGCCCGCCATGATGGGAACGCTCAGAGCCTCGTTCGTTAAGCTGAATGGGCTTTTCCCTTCGCGCGCTTCATGTTCTGCAAAATGAGGAGGGCCGGACTGCAGCCAGGCTCCAACAATTCTTTCCGGCTGGAGCAGCACCATGCCCCCTGACCAGAGAGCACCACCACTATGGCCGAATAGGGCTAAAGGCACGTTTGCCAACTCTGGATGCCCAGATTTTTCGCCAAGCGCCTTAAGGCCGAAATCAAAGATCGAGGCTGAGCCATTCCGTGGGTCGCACCAAAGCCAACACTCAACATCTTTAGGTTGCTCGTAATTTGGCGATAGTAGAGCAAATTCGTGCTTGTTAGCTAAGGCTTGCCAGTGGAGGTCGTAGGCACCGGTTTGCCCGGAAAGGCAGGAGCCGGTTCCGCATCCGTGCTGATGGACGATGATCCCACGGACCTTGCTCAATGGAAGACTGTATATTCCGAAGGAGAGATGGTTCTCCTGAGTTTCCGGGGCAAAGCGGATGCGATAGTAGGGAGGCGCTGCGTCGGGGGGACTATCGTAGGGCGGTTCCTGACAAATTCCGGAAAACTGAAAGACCGTATACGTGGAGACGAGTAGTAGAGCTCGGAGCATTCCGACTGTAGGCTCCCAAGCCTTCCGCGGTCAAGTCAGTGAGTTTTGATAGCACACGTCGATGTTCTAAAACCCCTTCCGCAATAAAAAGCCAGCACCATAGCCCGGGTAATAGGTGTTCACGATGAGATATACGAGCACAAAGTCTACGATGAGATGGACGATTAAAACCCATAGCAAGCCCTCTGACTTCTCATACATACTGCCCTGTGTCAGTGCGAATAGGAAGACGATGATGGCCCCTAGGCCGACGAACGCCATATCAAAGAGTAGAGCCGTATAGAGCACCGCCTGAAGAGCGTTCGCGATCGGGAACCGATAGAGCGAGCGCAAAATGGCGAAAGAGGTGTTGATGAAAAACAGCTCGTCCCAAATTCCAACTAAGTTTATGCCAATAAAGAGTCTCCTGATACCGCCCAGATCTGGATCCGGCTCTGGCAGAGTCCATTGACGGAATAACTCATTGCCAAAAATGATCTCATTTCCCCAGGCATAGAGTAGTAGGATCCCGATAGCTAGAGGGACGGAGAGCACAGTGTAGATGGGGTCCGCCCAGCGCCTCTTCTTAGGGAGAAAGCGGTAGCGAATAACCTCTCCATCGCCGCGGAGCTTTAGCCAGAAATAGGGTATGGTTAACGCCAGAAAGAACGCCAAACTCAGTCGAATGAAGTTTGCGTCGTCCAGACTAGGATTGATATCGATAGCACCCAACATGGCCACGACGATGAGCAATACGCCCTGACGCCGACGAACTTCGAGAGCTTCGTCACGTAGCGTGAGGACGAAACTAATCAGCCAAATGATGGCGCCAAGAATGTCGAGGTTTGCACCTATCCAGAGGATGGTTGCCGCTGCCAGAAGAGCCAAGGTTATCGCGCGATACCGGGTTATCGGTAGGTCTAACATGATTTAGAAAGTCTATGGAGAGCTTTATGATGGCAGCGCTTTCGATGAAGAGCGAAGCGATTCTTCGCTTGCCAGCAGTGAATACAAGAAAAAGAGGTTTACGAGAATTCTTATGTTATGCTTACATGAGAGCTATTACCATGCCCCTTTTTTCTCGCTTCCTGCCATTCGATGCTTTTTCTCCGAAGCATCTTTCGCATTCGAGTTTTCGCTTGGTAGTTGTGGGGATTTCCGCCCTGTTGATGGGCTCAGAGCTACCCGCGCAGCTATCACCGTTTGAGGCATCTGCGGAAAATACGAAAGCAGTCACTGCCGTGCTGCCTGATCTTGTTCCTGCGGATTCCTACGAGTTCGTTCAGCCATCGCAGCGCACGACGATCGACTCTTCGGCTGCGTTGATGAATCGACGGTTGCGTGAGCTGGAGGAAAAGCAGGCCGATATAGTTGATGAGCTGAAAGCCCTTCCTAGCGTTTCACGTGAGGAACCGCGCTTATCGGCTTTTGGCTACCACTCGGGGACTTCAAAGCAGCGTCCAAAGTGGGTGCAAATCGATCTCAAGCGGGAGGTGGAGGTTTCAGCGGTGTCGCTTTTTCCAGTGACTGCTGAATATAAAGGAAAGACGGCCTATGGCTATGGTTTCCCCCGTAGTTTCCGAATTGATGTCTCAATGACGGAAGATTTCCAGGATTACGAGACAGTTGCAGAGGGGCGGACTCCTGGTGACTTCGAGGTTCGTCGCTATCCTTATTTTAAGAAGCTTTCGCCTATCACAGCGCGCTACATCCGAGTCACGGCTACCGATCTATGGCGGGGGGAGAGTCAGAATTCGGCGGGG
>JAHDIL010000265.1:592-2999 GCA_020630835.1 Verrucomicrobiota bacterium | reverse complement strand
CTCTTCCCATCGTGTCGGCCTCGTATGCAGTTCTTGTTCATTGGCTGATGGCTTTCTCCTAGCCTTCCTTCCCACGCTCGGTCGCCCTCACGCAGTTGGCTTCAGATAGTCCTTTGGTATTTCATTCTATAGACAGGGGACTTGAACCCCTTTTGGTTTCAGTGCATGCTGGGCACACACAAGCGGGTAGAGTCAACGCGCTATCGTGCGCGATTCACCCTTAACTTTCGACAGAGAATTAAATGCCTACTGCAATCATACGATATGATTCCGAGTTTCTCGGAGTCGCACTGAAGCGTTTCCGCAGGCAGCATCCTGCTCACATAGCATCGACGCTAGTCCGCTTAGTTGGTGGGATAGCCTTCGGTGCCGCAGCAGTTTTTCTTGTCTGGGTCGGCCAACCGATGGAGGCGTTGATGGCACTGCTCCTTTGCCTGCTGGCAATCTTCGCGGGAACTCTCAACCAGTGGTTTGTGCGGAGATCAATGGCCAAGTCGCCATTCAATGGAGACGAATTGACGATCAACTTCGATGCGGATGGATTCCACGCGTTCTCTAAGAAGCAAGATGTGAAGTTGCGATGGGAGGTCTTCACTCGCGTCGCCCATTTTAGAGATGGCTTCTTGCTTTTCCAGGGACCGAAGCTTTTCAACTGGATCCCGTTTTCAGCGATTGAGGACTCAGCGATTCCGAATTTGGACAGCCTCTTACGCGAGCACATCCAAGAACACAAAATCGTCGAACCCCAAAGATAGCTCTGGGCGATAGCCCCGAAGCTATGGGCCTCAGCCAAGGCTGCGGACCCACACCGTCGGTTATTGAACGTGCCCAACGTCGCTTCACCAGCGTGACGCCCCTCGCTTATGCGTTTTCATTTACCGTTCTACCTCAACGGTCTAGGACCCTCTGAGGCTTTGGAACGTGGAGGTGACACCCGCTTTGGGCCTCCGTGGCGTAGTTTCTCCGAAACTCGCGCCACTGAAGAACGTGTTTCCGTCTTCGATCGGTGACAACGCAGTCGAATACCCGCAGACCCAGATCGAAAGGCCATTTTCGGGCTGCAGCAGGACATAGCTCAGCAACTATCTGCAAGAGAAGGTATTTCGCATGTCGTAATGATAGTATCTTAATTTCGCAGCAATAGCAAAAGCTGGGCCTCTGAGAATTTCTTTCTGTCCCTACCCGGCTATTTGAACTAACGTTAGGGGCAGAGCTTCCAGTAATGCAGGTGAGGAAATCGCCGAGAAACGACTGGACATATAGAGACTTTTTGAGAGTGCTTCTCTCAGCCCGCTTACAATAAGCTTTCCGAGTTCTTCAACCATGAAAAAAATAGCGAAAAAGGCAGTGGGGCAACGTTGCTCCGCGCCGAGTCACACTTTGACTCGTCCCTAAGATGACTGGTATTCCAGATGAAGTCCTAACAGAGTTTCGCAAGGCTCAAGCACTTGTTTCAGTTGCTCGAGAAGAGATCGACGACGATACGATTCAAGGATTCATTGTAGATTTCGATTCTCGATGGGTCGTTCTCCAACGCATAGATGATTTTTGCCACGATGGATTACTCTTTCTCCGAAAAGCAGACCTCACGGCGATTGAATCGCGCGCTACCGACCGCTTCCAGAAATCGATGCTAGAAGCAGACGGAGTTTTGGAGGCGATTGACTTTTCATTTAGACTGCCATCCGGAGGAGTGTTTCAGCTTCTCTCTGAATTGCCGTCAGATCGAATTATCATCGTTGAGGACGAAACTGAGGCCGATATTTTTTTAGTTGGAACTGTGAGCCGCATTGATGATGGGAGCTTGGCTATCCGCTTCTTCTCAGGTGTGGGCGATTGGGATGATGAACCATCTGAAATAGAGAGAGAGGATATAACTTCTATGTCGTTTCTGACGCATTATACCCTCGCGTATGAGCGTTTCTTCGAGCGTCGCCCACCTGTGGCGAAGAGCGAACCAGAGATATAGGGCCTAATAAAGCGTTTTGAGTTGATTGACTCCCCTGATTATAAACCTATTCATGTCTCATGATTCGGGCCGTCTGATTGGGTTGAGGTTCCTCAAATATTCGTTTCAAAAATGATCTCCCAAAAACTAGCATTTTTCGTCTTCGCGAGCTGTATGCTTTCTAGTTGCGATGAGCGCGTGCCAAGGAATTACTCGACCCGATTCGAAGCTGAATCCGAGAATCTCTTCGCACGAGGATGGTTGCCTAAAATTATCCCTCAGTCGAGTCGCAACATATTCATGCGCAATGATCTTGACCTGAATATCTCGACTGGTGAATTCGGATTTGACGAAACGGATCACGATAAATTTGTGCGTCAGCTTGAAAGAGCGCCGACACGAGACCAGGATGGATATCTGGCCTACATTTATGAGGATTGGATCTTCTGGGTCGCTGGC
>JAHDIL010000265.1:0-582 GCA_020630835.1 Verrucomicrobiota bacterium | reverse complement strand
GGCGCACAAAACCACTGTCGATTTTACATGCGGTTAAACCGAAGTAAGGAATAAGGAAACCTAGAGGATCCTGACCAACCCGCTACTACTCGGGAGTCGAACCGGGACAGCGCTCAGAGCCCTAAATCTGGATTGAGGAAGCACCCCTGGTAGGCGAGGGAAAAATCCTGGGGACACGCAAAATGTGCGAACACTCCATACCACCTTAGTGCACCGTTAGTTTCCGATGCACAATCAGGTCATTTTTTTGGCACGAGAGCTACTCCGAACCTTCAATTCCCCTCCGATTTCACGCTTAGACGCATTGTGTAGTGCCTTTGTCCCCCCACTGAGCACAGCTTAGTCTCAGAGGATCTTTATTTCCTCTCGATGAGTGACGGCCGCTCTTACTGATTTTCAGCGAGTTCACCCGATGGGGCTATCTAAGTGTTCGCAAACTGCCTCACGACGCTCCTTTCAATTCTCGCTGACCAAGGACCGATTTTGGGAAAAAACTTCCTCCACAAAGGCGGTATCTCCAAAGGCTCCTCCGTCGGTAAAATAGCGGACGCGGCAGCGGAGCACCTAGGTCAGGTTCATTAG
>JAHDIL010000264.1 GCA_020630835.1 Verrucomicrobiota bacterium | reverse complement strand
AGCAAACGCGCTGCGAAGCTGACGCTGAAGACGTCTTGCAGATGGCCCTCGTTCGCACGTGGAAAACTCACACCGGGGCACCTGATCGCAAAGTATTAAGCCTCGCCTATACGAATATCCGTAGATGCGCTATCGATTTTGCTCGCAGCATGGATCGCCGTCGTCGGCGAGAAGATCTCATGGTAGCCGATCAGGGGGAGCAGGTATCGTGGTTTGAACTTCCTGATGATGACAATTCTCGCGCCCTCCAAGTGGCGATGGCCAAGGTGCCGGAGAAGTTCCGCGAGGTGATTACCCTGAAAATCTGGGGTGAGCAGACCTTTGACGAAATTGGGAAGTCTTTAGAGATCTCTCCTAATACGGCGGCCTCCCGTTACCGCTATGGCATGGAAAACCTGCGCAAGCACATCGCGCGCGATCAGGTCGAGCTGAAAGCCTAACTTATTTTCTCGGTCGCTTGCTTCTATTGCCAGGGTGGGAATAAGCGGTGAAATAGTAACCGCATGATGGCCGCTTTTTCGCTGCACTCCTGAGGCAGGGTGAAGCCGTGATTCAAAAGCTCTCAGCGGAAATAGTATGTCTCACAGCCTGCGCCACTCGTGACCTTCAGCGGCTAGTAGGGCATCAGCTTCTTTTGGTCCCCAGCTGCCGGCGGCATACTCGGCCATGCTCGGTGGGCTAGCGGCTTTATGCCAGGCGTCTTCCACCTGATCTACCCATCGCCACGCAGTCTCGACTTCGTCTTTACGGGCAAAAAGCGTGGCGTCGCCTGCCATGGCGTCTAGTAATAGGCGCTCATATGCTTCTGGGCTGCTTTTACCAAAGCTTGTTTGGTAACGGAAGTCCATCTTGACCGGCTGCAGAGTAGCCGCTGGTCCGGGGCGTTTCGAGCGAATACCGAGAGATATGCCCTCATCTGGCTGGATGCGGATGACGAGAACATTGCCAGGCATCGCTTCTGCCCCGGCCGCCGCGTTGAAAAGCACATTTGGCGCTTCCTTGAGGTGGATGGAGATCTCCGTTCCTTTTTTCGGTAGGCGCTTGCCGACGCGCATGTAAAAGGGGACCCCTGCCCAGCGCCAGTTGTCGATGAAAATCTTGAGAGCGACGTAGCTCTCCGTCATCGAGCCAGGGTTCACCCGATCCTCGCGGCGATAGCCGGCGACTTCCTTCCCGTTGACGGTTCCGCTAGTGTATTGGGCACGCACGACGCGTTCGCCGACTTCTTCGGAATTGCTGAAGGGCCTCATGCATTTGAGCACTTTAACCTTCTCATCTCGCACACCATCGGCGCTGAGATCAGCTGGTGGCTCCATGGCAATGAGGCTGAGCAGCTGCAGTAGATGGTTCTGCACCATGTCGCGCATGGCTCCTGCCTTGTCATAGTAGCCACCGCGGCCACCCTCCATCCCAAGGTCTTCGGCACAGGTGATTTGGACTTGGTCGATGAATCGGTTATTCCAAAGCACCTCAAAAAGAGCGTTGGCGAAACGCAGCACCATAATGTTCTGCGCAGTTTCTTTTCCGAGGTAGTGATCGATCCGGTAGGTATCTTTTTCTTGAAACGTTTCCGCTACCACTTGGTTGAGATGTTGCGCTGTAGCTAAGTCTGTCCCGAAGGGCTTCTCCACGACGGCGCGGCACCAGCCATTCTCGGATTCGTTTAAACCTGATTCCTTCAGGTTGAGTAAGATGTCATCAAAAAATTCTGGGGCCGACGCGATGTAAAATAGGCGGTTTGGGCTTGCCCCATTGCGTTCCATTTCTGCCAGTCGCTCACGCAGGCGGGCATAGCCCTCTTTCTCGTTAAAGTTGCTCTGATGGTAATGAATGTTTTCGCTGAATTTTTCCCACAGCTCATCGTCATGCCCCTGGCGCGAAACCTTTTGGTTTAATGCGCAGAGTCCCTCACGGAAGACTTCATCGCTCTTATCGCGGCGGGCGAATCCGACGACTTTTAGTCCTGCTGGCAAGTCGCCATCGAGGGCCAGGTTGTAGAGGGCAGGCACCAGTTTCCGGTGGGTAAGGTCTCCTGTGGCACCAAAAATGACGACGACGCAGGACTCTGGGCGGTTGCGCAGGCTGAGGTCAGTTTCGCGAAAGGGGTTTTCGTCCATAGTTATCTGTGACGTTACCCGAAAGCAGGTTGCAGGCCATTGCAAATAAATAGCAGCGTCAATTTTGATGAACGCTGTTCATGAGGTGTGGCTCTGGCAGTGATTGCTATTTACGCTCAAGCACGACGACACATTCCAGATGGCGCGTGTGGGGGAAGAGGTCGAAGGGCTGGATGGCCGTGATCTTGTAGTCGTCTTTTAGCTCTTCCAAATCCCGAATCTGAGTTGCAGGATTGCAGCTGACGTAGACAATGCGGCGCGGGGCGAATTCTACTAATTGGCTTAGGAACTCAGGATTGCTGCCTTTTCGCGGTGGATCGATGATCACTGATGTGCGGCTGGCGGGGAAGCGAATGTCCTCAAAGATGCGCGAGGCATCTCCCTGGATAAAATCGACATTTTCGATGCCATTTTGAGCCGCGTTCCGTCTCGCCCAGTCGATGGATGACTCGCTCACCTCGACTCCTGATACCTGCTCGAAGCTCTTAGCGCTAGATAGTGAAAACAAACCAGACCCGCAATAGGCATCGACGAGAAAGTCGCTGGCAGGGGAGCCGTGGCGGCCTTTCGCCGCACTGGTGACATAATCGACAAAGGTAGGGAGAATGTGAGGGTTATTCTGAAAGAACTCTCCGGCATGAAAGGAGAAAGTAAGGTCGCCCACTTGCTCTTGGCACATCTCTGTCCCCTCCGTGCAGATGGTGCCGTCGGATGACTGTCGGAGTAGGAGGGTTGCTCCTTTTTTGTAGCTTCCAGCCTGCTGAGTGACTTCCTCACGTAGTTTTTGATAGGTCGTGTTGATCTCGTCGGAAGCAATGGGGCAGCTGGGGACATCGACGATCTGTTGGCGTCGGCCCTGAATAAGAAACCCGATAGGCCCCATGACACCCTGTTTCGGTTTTTGAAATGAGGGGTAATCTTAGAGCGGTAGCCGTAGAGCTGAGGCGATGCGATTACT
>JAHDIL010000263.1 GCA_020630835.1 Verrucomicrobiota bacterium | reverse complement strand
CTGAGTATCAGAAACACTGGGCTTATGAGTCTCCTCAGGTTACTGAAGTCCCCACGACCGAGGTATGGGGCCACAATGAAGTGGATGATTTAGTTTTTAAGAAGATGTCAGCTCATGGCCTAGAGCCATCGCAACCTGCTGAGCCCGCTACTCTGCTGCGCCGTATCCACCTCGATCTGACGGGGCTTCCGCCGACAGTCGCGGAAGTGGACGCTTTTTTAGAGGACCCTTCGCAGGAGGCCCTATCCGACGTAGTTGACGATCTACTGGCGCGCCCCTCTCATGCAGAGCGCATGGCATGGCAATGGATGGAGGCAGCGCGGTATGCTGACACCGACGGCTATCAAAGCGATGGACCTCGAGAAATGTGGCGCTGGCGAGATTGGGTAATTAAGGCTTACCAGCAGGGCATGCCTTTTGATCAATTCACCATTGAACAACTCGCCGGTGATCTACTCCCGAATCCAACGCAAGATCAACTCATCGCGACAGGCTTTAATCGGAATCATCGGGCGAACTCCGAATCAGGTCTCGTGATCGAAGAATTCCTCTACGAGAATGCGGCCGACCGAGTTGATACAACCATGACGGTATGGATGGGGCTGACCATGGCCTGTGCCCGCTGCCACGATCATAAATACGATGAGCTTCTCCAAAGCGACTACTTTCGCATGCTCTCATTTTTTGACAATATTCAGGAATCCGGTCGCGCTGTTAGGTTTGGGAATTCTGAACCCGCCATCAAGGTGCCGACTGCTAATCAGGCAGAATCACTCGAAGCGCTCGATCGACGTCTCGATCGATTGCATACGCAACTGGCAAAAATGGTAGAGCAAATCAGTTTGGATACAGATTCACTGTCTGCGCTACGCGAGCTGCCCTTCCACCGTTTTGTAGCAGCCACACCCGAGGCAATTCAAGCCGCCCCATTCCTTTCAGGAGACCCGCCTTTTGACACAAAGACGGCCCTGAATAAAAAGGCTCACGACAGGTTCTCTATCTCATTACGGCTTACACCAAAGGATTCCAGCAATGGGGCATTTCTCTCAAGCGAAGGCGGCAACTCTGGACGCCAGGGTGTTTTCGGAAGTTTTCATGACGGGCGCATACGGTTTGCTATCGTGAGCCGCTGGATTGCTGGCGTGGCGATGGTTGAGACAAAAGATAGGGTTGTAACTGGAGAAACAATCGATGTCGTCCTTACCCATAGTGGAGGTGCTAGTGCTCGCGGCATGAGGGTCTACATCGATGGTGAGCTCGCTCCTACTACCATCATCTACAATACGAACTCCAACTCAAATGCCTTAAAAAGTAGCTTTCTGATCGGAGGGAGTCGCCGCCAGCCAAACGCTAAAGTCGATATCGCTGATTTTGCGCTTTTTCCCGGTTTGACCATTTCACAGAAAGAAGTGGACGCAGCAACTAATGCGCAAGCGTTAGCGAAAACAGTTGCAGCAGCTTCGGCTATCAGGGACAAAAGCATCTTCACCTCCATTGGATCAGCCCTCGCGAAGGAAGATGGAGCCGACAAGTCTCTAGTGCGCCTCGTCAACGAAGTCGTAACAGCGCGAAAGGAGCGAAACGCTCTCTACGATTCTATCGGCACGACGATGGTGATGCGCGACCATCCAACACCCAGAGACACGCATATTCGCGTTAGAGGAGACTACCACACTCTGGGAGAAATCGTGCAATCCGGTCTACCTGCCGTTTTTGAGGAGGGAAACTCTACTGACGGGATGACACGCCTGGAGTTTGCGAAGTGGTTAGTGGGTGACAAAAACCCAATCACAGCTCGAGTCATCATCAATCGCTACTGGCAGATGCTTTTCGGGACTGGCCTGGTCAAGACCTCTGAAGATTTTGGCATCCAAGGATCGCCCCCCACCCACCCGGCGTTGCTCGACTGGTTAGCGCTCCGCTTTCAAGAATCTGGTTGGGATACTCGCCAAATCCTAAAGACGATTATCATGAGCGCTACTTATCAGCAAAGCTCAGTTCACAGCACTGAACAGTTGGTAACCGACCCTAACAACAAGTGGCTTTCTCGTGCTCCGAGAATTTCGTTAAAAGGTGATAGCCTTCGCGACCAGGCTCTCGCCGCCAGCCAACTCCTCGTTCCGACAGTTGGGGGCAAATCCGTAAAACCCTATCAACCAGAAGGCCTATGGAAAGAGGTATCGATGGGGGTATCTTACGATCGTGGTCGTGGAAATGACCTTTACAGACGTAGCCTCTATACCTATTGGAAGCGCACACTCGCCCCCCCCACATTGGCGGTTCTGGACTCTGCGGGCCGCGAGTGGTGCTCGGTAAAACCGAAAGTAACCAATACCCCTCTGCAGGCCCTGGCGCTTATGAACGAGACAGGCTTCTTCGAGGCGGCCACGCACCTGGGGCAGATTATGGAGGCCACCGAGGGTCCTCTCACCGATCAACTTCGCCATGGCTTTCGCGCTGTTTTATCGCGCCAACCAGAAGATGCAGAACTGCGGGCCTTGGAAGAGAGCTTCATTAAGAACCTAGCAACACTATCAGATGACCTGAGCTTAGCCAGAGAAATTCTGCAGACCGGTGACTCAAAACGCAATTTAGAAGAAGAGGGCTTAGCTAAGCGAGCCGCTCTCGCCATGGTGGCAAACGTAATCCTCAATCTCGGCTAGCGTTAGGGAATAAACCAACAACGAAAACGACAAGCTATGCACATCACAACGGATACAACTAAGCTAAACCATGCGCTCAGCGACCTAGGTTTTGCTCGGTTCAACAAGTCGAGACGCGATTTCCTTACTCGATCCGCAGCGGGTCTCGGAGGGCTATCTCTCATGCAATTATTGGGCGGGAATGCCCGAGCCGGACAAGGGGCGGTATCCTCTTTGGGCGACTTCACCTTCCCCTCTTTTGCACCGAGAGCGAAACGGGTCATTTACCTGTTTCAATCCGGCGGCCCTCCACAGATGGACCTCTTCGACCACAAACCTGTCCTCAAACAGCGTCATGGGGAAGATCTCCCTGCGTCGGTTATTGGTGGCCAGCGTCTCACTGGTATGTCGGCAGGTCAGGATAGTTTTCCCATTGCTGGGTCGGCCTTCAACTTTGCGAAGCAGGGCCATGGTGGTGCCTGGATGTCTGAGCTCCTC
>JAHDIL010000262.1 GCA_020630835.1 Verrucomicrobiota bacterium | reverse complement strand
ACGACAAAGCAAAGGAACCCTTGAAAATCAGAACCTTTTTCCGGGTTGCAACCATTCCCAATCAAGCCAGAACTTGCTAATCCTCATACATTGCTCCATAATGTATGAGGATTACCTCAAAGACCATGTCGCCAACCTCTCATTCGCAACTAGAGCAGCTTGCAGCCTCTTACGAAGTGCTGACTACGGCACAGCTGAAAGGGGCAGGTCTGCATGATTCCGACATCTCAACTCTCGTGGAAGAAGGACGACTTGCTCGAATTCGGCGTGGAATCTATCGTCACGCAGAATCTCCAATAAGCGAGCACCATGATCTGATTCAGGTCATCTCTAACGCACCGAAAGCGGTTGTTGTCCTACTGAGCGCACTTCGGCATCACAATATAGGGACGCAGCAAACCTATGAAGTCTGGATTCAACTCCCTGCGCAAGCATGGGTGCCGGGAATTGAGTGGCCACCGATCCGGGTTATTCGAACGAGAGTGCTGGCTCTGCAAACCGAGGGGGTAGAAGTTCATACCATTGGTAGTGCGAAAATCCCTGTGACGACACCAGCAAGAACCGTTGCAGATTGCTTTAAATTTAGGAATCAGATCGGACTGGACGTCTGCGTCGAAGCCCTCCGTGAAACCATTAGAGAGAGAAAAGCAAGTATCACTGAGATCGAGGAAATGGGAAAACTCATCCGGGTCGAAAAGGTGATGCGCCCCTACATAGAGTCGATGATATGAAAAACCCTGCTGCGTCTGTTCGAGCTCGATTGCTCAATCTCGCGCGCGAGACTGGAGAACCTTTCAATTCCCTGATTGAGCAATACGCGACGGGACGTTTTCTCTACCGCTTGGCAAATAGTCCTTATCGTGAGCGTTTTGTTCTCAAAGGTGCCCAGCTCTTTCGTGTCTGGGGAGCGGAGCAGCATCGCCCTACTCGTGACCTTGATCTGTTGGGCTTCGGTGAGTCGTCTGAAGAAGCACTATGCGAGATCTTCATGACAATTCTGCAAGCTCCGACCGATATCGAAGATGGTCTCGTGTGGGGTAATGTTCGAACAGGTCCGATTCGAGATGACTTGGACTATGGAGGCGTCCGCGCGACCATCGAGGCACATCTTGCTGGAGCGCGGATGATGCTTCAGGTTGATATTGGCTTCGGAGATGCAATCACTCCCGAACCGTTGATGGCCCAATGGCAAGAGCTGTTGGATTTTCCCTCAGCACAGCTACTCATCTATCCACCGGAGACAGTAATTGCCGAGAAGCTTGAAGCCGCCATAACCCTTGGGATGAATAACAGCCGGATGAAAGACTTCTTTGATCTCATGTGGCTCGCTCAACATCAGTCCTTTTCAGGAAATCTTCTCATCGCATCGGTCACTGCCACATTCGCACGACGAGGAACAGCGATACCAAACAGCACCCCGCTTGCTCTGACAGACGCATTTTCTAGCGATTCACGAAAGGATATTCAGTGGAAGGCTTTCTGTCGAAAAGGCCGTCTGCCCGCCCCTGCGCTTAGTGACGTAACCGAAAGCTTGGCGCGATTTCTCATGCCGATCTTGACGAAAGCAGCTGCGAATCAAACATGGGAACCGCATTCAGGATGGAGCCCTGAATCAAAATAGCCCTCTCCGTAGCTCGCATTCGGCATCAATTCGCCACAATATTCACCAACCGCCCAGGCACGACGATGACCTTGCGGACAGTGTTTCCATCGGTAAAGGCCTTCACCTTCTCACTCGCCAGCGCTAGGGCCTCGACTTCCTCTTTCGGCATATCAGGAGAAATGTGCAGCTTGTCGCGAACCTTGCCGTTCACCTGCACGACGAGCTCGATCTCGTCCTCGATAAGGAAATCCTCGCGGAACTGAGGCCACGAGCGGTGCGCCAGTGCATCGGCACTGACGGAGTCAAAAGCCTCCGCTAGACGAGCGTTGAGCTCCTCGGTAATATGGGGAGCAAAGGGATTGAGGACATGCAGTAGAGTGACCACCGAGCTTACAGGAATCTGGTCGAGCTTGGTCAGGTCATTGGTGCATACCATCATTTGTGAAATGGCGGTGTTGAAGCTCATCTCATCGATATCGTGCTGAACTTTCTTAATGGTGGCGTGAACAATCTTGTTCGTGCGCTTTTCGGGATCGATCTCAGCGAGCTTGGGATTGATCACCCACTCCCCTTCCTGGTCGGTCTCAAGGACAAGACGCCAGACACGGGCTAAGAAACGATAAACGCCCTCCACCCCTTTCATCGACCATGGCTTCACCTGCTCCAGCGGACCCATGAACATTTCATAGAGGCGCAGGGAGTCAGCCCCGTATTCCGCTACGACGTCATCGGGATTCACCACATTGCCGAATGACTTGGACATCTTTCGCCCGTCTTCTCCCATGATGAGCCCCTGGTTGACCAGCTTTTGGAAAGGCTCAGGCGTTGACACATGCCCTAGATCAAAGAGCACTTTGTGCCAAAAACGGGCATAGAGTAGGTGGAGAACAGCGTGCTCCGTGCCGCCTACGTAGAGGTCGACTCCACCAGTCTGACCCTCGCCCCCCATCCAGTATTTTTCGGCTTCGTCACCGATAAAGGCTTCACCATTTTGAGCATCACAATAGCGTAGGTAATACCAGCAGCTCCCCCCCCACTGAGGCATCGTGTTAGTTTCGCGTCGACTACCATCCGAGAGTTCGAGCCAATCTGTGGCTTTCGCTAGCACGCCCTCGGGAGAGCCTGATGGCTTGTAGTCCTCTAGCTCAGGGGCTAGCAATGGGAGTTCTGATTCGTCGATAGCCTGATGCTGGCCATCTTTCCAAATGATGGGGAACGGCTCCCCCCAATAGCGCTGGCGAGAGAAAAGCCAGTCGCGCAGTTTGAAGTTGATTGTCTTCTTACCCAGACCTTTCTCCTCCAACCATTCGGTGATCTTGGATTTCGCCTCGGGTGTCGGTAGTCCATTGAGAAAGTCCGAGTTGATCGTCGTTCCACTGCCGGCAAAGCACTCGTCTTCGTTGCCCTCGGGCGCCTGCACAACCTCGATGACAGGGATGTCAAATTTCTTTGCAAAGGCAAAGTCACGCTCGTCGTGAGCTGGCACCGCCATGATAGCCCCCGTGCCATACCCCATCATGACATAATCAGCGATCCACACGGG
>JAHDIL010000261.1 GCA_020630835.1 Verrucomicrobiota bacterium | reverse complement strand
AAACTGGGAAAACTCTGTGAACGAGGGTGTAAGAATTTCTCCAGACCCAACTTATTGCCTCTTCAAACAACGTTATTGGTGACCTTATTCACACAAAAAATATCTTCGTAAATCATTGTATACAAACAACTTACGAAACAAACTCACACTTATTCACGCTTAGAAGAAGAACTTACTGAAAAGAAAATAAATTCTTCTCTCTATTAGGTTGTGAATAACTTTGGAGCGACCAGGTGATACACCTCTCTTGCCACATCATTCACCCGCAAGTTTGCCATTTGTCCACCCGTAGCCTGCATAACCTGAATACTTTGCCCTACAGGGCTCCAGACATCTGGAGAGGTTGGACCGAACAAGGCAATCCCGGAACAACCGGCAGCCCCTGCCAAATGCGAAAGCCCAGTATCGTGACCGACATAAGCTATGCTTCGCTCAAGTAAGAGAGCTAACTCGGTGAGTGGCTCATGTAACAAAAGTTCTGCTTTCACGCCGACTTCTTTCAGCAGTCCCTCTAGCTCCGGTAGCCGTTCCTCTTCCGCTTCCCCAATAGGGATCGTTAGCTGGAGTTGTGGGCAAAACTGTTCCTGCAGTTGAGCAGCTAGCGCTACCCAATTCGAGAACCCCCAGTTCTTCATTGCGCTGCCGCTTCCCACAGGCATAACGAGACGCTCTTCGCGAGGCAGGGGATCGCGAGCAAAGCGAAAGGGCTTACGACATTCGATTGGATCCCAAAAGACAGCCAAAGCATTGAGAGGTGTCAGTAGCTGTTCCGCGGCATGACCCGCTTCGGGGTGCGTCTCCAGTTTAGAATTCCCAGGTAGAAAGGTCTCTACCCCACAGCTTTTGACGTTCTCCAGCCAGATTTCATCGGGATCGAAAAGATAAGAAACCACCACATCAAATCCCGCGAAAAAACTGCTCCAACGCAGTGGCAGCTCTCTTGTGGCACGTGCTCGAGGAATGAAAAACTCGGCCAGCTCGGGATCTTCCAGTGCGTGCACTTGGTCGACGATTCCTGCGGCTACTCCGAGTTCGGCTATTTTCGGATAGCCTAGCAGATGAATCTCATTTTCGGGGTAAGATGCGCGGAAAGCGCGGATAGCAGGCAGTGTCAGGACGAAGTCACCTACAGCCCCGCCTCGGACGAATAGCACTCTACCTCTAGAACGTTCCATATCACCTAGTCAGCCATCAGAGCCTCGATTTCATCGGGCTCTATTGGGATATCTGCCATGAGATCGATGACGCCTCCGTTCTCTTCGCTCCGGACCCAAACGTTGTTTTCTAGTCGAATGCCAAAACCTTCATCAGGAAGGTAGATTCCTGGCTCGATTGTGAGGAGCATGTCCTCCTCGATAACCGCTTCTACTGGTGTGACATCGTGAACATCTAACCCCAGACTGTGGGAGGCCCCATGCATAAAATATTTTCGGTAACTACGGTTCATTTCAGGAATTTCTTCAGCCCTTTCCTTATTGACCGTTGACCGGTCCAGTAGCCCCAAGTCGATCAGTTCTTCTTCCATTCCCCGAGCAACCTCGATTTGGTATTCTTCTCGCAGTTTTTTGCCCGGTGTGAGCCACTCGTTTCGGCATCGTTTGAGAATGCGCAGGACAGCTTCGTAGACGGCGCGTTGACGTTTGGAAAAATGTCCACTTACTGGAACAGTCCGGGTCATATCGGCGTTGTAGCCACCATATTCTGCTCCCACGTCCATGAGGATAAGATCACCTTTTTGACAGACTTGATCATTTGCCAAGTAATGGAGCACATTCGAGTTGCCGCCAGCAGCAATGATTGGCTCGTAAGCGAAGCCACGAGAGCCTCCCTTGACGAACTCGTGAAGAAATTCGGCTTCGATCTCGTATTCTAGGATTCCAGGTTTGATCATCGATAGAGCCCGGCGAAAGCCTCTTTCGGTTAGATCACAAGCCTGTTGACAAAGCTTTATCTCCGGCTCTCGCTTTGCTACTCGCAATCTGTCTGCCATCGGAGCTAGGCGACGGTAAGATAGATGAGGATACTGGCGCTGCATCCAGCGGCGTCCGCGTTCGCTTTGCCCAAAGTTCGGAGGAGCACTGCTTCGAGCATGCTCATTGTGGTAAAGATAACATTCTGAAAACCGCCGTGTCATTTCAATCAGAATGGTCCCCCAGTGCTCGTTCCATAATACCGTTTGTATGCCCGAGATAGCTGTAGCCTCGTTTTTGGTGAATTTATGCCCCTCCCACACGGCAATGAAATCAGAGGTCTCGCGGAGAAACAAAACCTCCCGCATGGCGGGATCCGGATGGCCAGGGCAAAGTAGTAGCGAGGACTCCTCTTGGTCGATTCCAGTGAGAAAGAAAAAAGAACTTTCTTGTCGAAACTGGCGTGAACCATCAGCACTGGTCCACATAACATCGGCCGATTGCACCAAGGCAAACGATTGGTCTCCAAGGGTTTGGGATAGTTGAGCGCGATTTTCGAGGAAAAATTCGGCGGGCAACCGTGCGGAGCGAGTCATCATTTAACCAACCAAACGCATGCTTAGCTGATGCACAAGCCATCGTATGATGTATAGGTGTCCGAGGGAAAAGTAGTGATAGCTGCTCTCCTGCCCAGTTTGTCGAATACAAACTCGACAGAACTACGACTTTGAGTTTTGAACCTAGTGTCGGCGACCTGAGGCCAAAGACCTGAAAACCCCATTTTATGTCTAGCGAACAGCAGACCGTCATCGTGGCGGACAACGATCCCGACTTTCTTGAGTGGGTGCAAAAGCACTTGAGTGCTGATAGTGTGGACATCCTCGTGACATCTTCGTCGGAGGAAGCCATGAAATGGTTTAAAGAAAAAAAGGCGGATCTCCTCATAGCCGACTTCAATCTTCAGCCCCTTGATGGCGTTTCGGTGCTGAAAAAAACGCGTCTGAGCTTTCCTAACGCCATGGTCATTCTGACTGGCACGGTGAGTTCGACCAATGCCGTTATCGAGGCCATGCGCATCGGTGCCTTCGACGTTTTGCGCAAAGAATCTATCCACTTTGAGCTGCGACAGGTCGCCGAGCAGGCTCTGCAGTCGGCGGAACAGATCAAGCGGGCTTCGAAAAATGATGATTCCGGGGCGATCAGTGCTCCTCAGCCAGCGGATGACCTTATTATTGGTCGTTCCCTAGCTATGC
>JAHDIL010000260.1 GCA_020630835.1 Verrucomicrobiota bacterium | reverse complement strand
CAAGCTGATGCACAAACAGCAGGATTCATCATCGGAAATCGCCGTTTACCCCAACAACTCGACCAGCAGAGACGCAGCCTCTACCGCCATCAGTATGGGCCCGATGTGAAGCTAATTAACTCCAGGCAAAAGGGACTTTTCGTCCACAAAATTAATCGCAACGCATTGAAAAACCTGTCGATCAACTACCGAGTGAAGAAGGGCTGGGTCTCAAGAATCAATGTAATCGTGAACGGCAAAATCGTTAAACGCCTGTCCACAACCGGACGCGCAGGGACTCTACGCGCCAGCCTGCCGAGCACCGTAATCGCCGGGGCGAAAACGATGAAGCTGCAAGCATGGCAAGGCAAACCTTCCTACCAGAGCAAGAATGGTAGCTCAGTCATATATAAGATCTTGTGAGCCTCGCGGGCCGCAAAGAAACTATCTACGACGTCTCTTACCAGGTGGGCGCTTGCGCCGCAGTGGCTTCACGGGCTTTTCTTCCAAAAGCGCGCTGTAAGCGTATGGAAAGCCATCGAGCTTTTTGCGCTCGATCTCCTGGCTGATGTAACCCTCGACTGCTGCCGCCTGCTCTAACTCATCGGCAGTGAGAATGGTGAAGGCATCTCCCTCTTTCTCCGCACGCCCGGTCCGGCCGATGCGGTGAACATAGTCTTCTGGGTTCTCGGGGACTCGATAGTTGATCACATGAGTGACCCCAGAGATGTCCAAGCCACGCGCCGCAATATCGGTGGCGATGATCAAATTAAAATCTCCATCACGGAAGCCCTGTAGAGCCTTCGTCCGATCGCTTTGCCGGATGTCGGAGTGAAGAGCTGTGGGTTTGACCTTGTCGATGTTTTCAACGCGAGCGAGCAAAGCGTCTGCCTCTTTCTTTGTCCTCGTAAAAACCATCATGCTCTCGAAGTCTGTCTTCTCGACAAGAGAGGTGATCAGCTCATCGCGCTGATCCATACCCACTGGGTAGAAGGCATGCGAGACTGTCTCAGCCGGCTTACGACCCCCACCGACTTCGATGGCTTCGGGTTCATTCAGCGCCCACTCTGCCAGAGTCTGGATGGCTCCCGGCATAGTTGCTGAAAAGAGGAGAGTCTGGCGCTCCTTGCTGCAGCGATCAATGATGCGCTTCACATCGGGGAGGAATCCCATATCAAGCATGCGGTCGACTTCATCGAGCACGAGGAACTTGATGGCACCAAGGTCAAGGTTTCCCTTCTCCAAGTGGTCGATTAGACGACCGGGAGTGGCGATGATGACATCCGGCTTACTACCAAGTCCCTCGACCTGGTGGCCATAACCCACACCTCCATGTAGGAGAACGACGTTGAGCCCTTTATAAAAGCCAAAAAGGTTCATCTGATCCTCGACCTGCGCCGCTAGCTCACGAGTAGGCTCAAGAATGAGCACCTGCGCATTGGTGCCGGGCTTGAGCTGACTGAGGATAGGTAAGGAAAAAGCGGCAGTCTTTCCGGTGCCTGTCTGAGACGCTCCCACGATGTCTTTTCCTTCAAGAGCAACGGGGATGGCCTTCGCCTGGATCGTAGTGGGATTCTCATAACCGGCGCGCTCGACGGCTTTTACCACAGGGCGAGAAAGGCCTAATTCATTAAAGGTGGGCATAGTGCCCCGATCAACGGGGAGAAACGCTCCGGTTTCAAGGGGAAATTGCGATGACCTAAAGCCATCCCTCAACGGGAGCGCCCCAACCGCTTGAGCTCACTCAGTCGATACGTGCGGGTCCCGAGAAGAGCAGTAAAATAAAAGGCGCAACCGATGCCGCTGACAGCAGACAGAAAGAGCACCCGCACGGCGAAGGTCTGCTCAGGATCCACCCAATGACTAAACTGCTGCGTCAGGAACCAGACGACCACTCCCATCAGCGCCGCGATGATGAGCATGCGCAGCTGCCGAAATGCACTGGCGCGTGTGAATGACAAAGCCCCCAGGCGCTTCAGCCCAATCCACAGAATGGTAGTATTCAGCCACCCGGCGAGGGAAGTGGCGAGAGCGCAACCGACGACTCCATAAAGGCGGAAGAGAGGCCAGCAGAGTGCTGTATTTACGATCATCGTCACCACAGTGATCTTCATCGGCGTTTTCGTATCCTCGCGAGCGAAATAGCCGGTTTGCAGGACTTTCGTCAGCAGATAAGCAGGAGTGCCAAGCGCAAAAGCGAAGAGCACCTTCCCCATTTCACGAGCCTGGGCGACGGTGGTTTCTCCGCCTTCAAAAATGCCCACCATGATCGCCTCCGGGATCACGAGCATGGCGGCCGTAGCGGGCAGGCCGAGCAGGAGAGCGATCTCGATACCGCCGAGCAGCTTATCCCTCGCCCCATTGAGATCCTTTTCGCCGAAACAGCGCGAGAGCTCAGCCAGCAGGACGGAACTAGCTGCGATTCCCACCACCCCCAGCGGGAATTGATTGATTCGATCCGCGTTGTAGAGAGCGATTTGCCCCCCCTCTGATGTCGAGGCGAAGGCGCGGCTCACCAGCAAATTAGTCTGCTGCACAGCAGCACTCATAAGTCCTGGCAACATGAGGAAGGCGAGCCTCCTAGTATCCGCATCCCACTTCGGCAAAACAGGGCGGAGGGATGCCCCGTTCCTCAGCGCAGCGATCAGCACCAGCAAGAACTGAGCCGCCCCGCCGATGAGCACTGCCCAACTGAGAACGTGCAGCGGATTTTCAAACAGAGGCACAAAAATCAGAAGCGCCGCGAGGAAAACGAAATTGAGCAGCGCGTAGGCAAAAGCGGGGACGCCGAAGATCCGTCGGGCGTTAAGAACGCTGGAGAGCCCTGCTACAAGGCAGATGAAAAACAGGTAACCTACCGTGATGCGAGAGGCCGTGATCGCTGGCCGCAAACGCCCGTCATCGCTGTAGCCTGGATTTAGAAAGTCAACGACAGGCTCCATGAAAACAAAGAGCAGCGCAAAAATGATCAACAGGATCAAAGCGACCAGCGACAAAATCTTCCGAGCAAACGAATCAGCGATCTCTTCCCCCTCACCCGTTAAGCGCCGGCCATACATCGGGACGAAAGCACTGTTAAAAGCGCCCTCACCAAAAACACGCCGAAACAGATTAGGCAGGCTGAAAGCCGCGACCCACACGTCGCCCATTCCACCGCCCCCTAGGTGAACAGCGATCAGCTTATCCCGGACCAATCCCAACACACG
>JAHDIL010000259.1 GCA_020630835.1 Verrucomicrobiota bacterium | reverse complement strand
CGCGACTGGGACAAGCTAGGCTCCACAGGACGTCCCTCAGACTTTGTCCTGCGCAAGCCCCAACTTACTAGCGCTAAGGCCCTCGTAAGCTCTGCTGAAGCTGCCGTGGCAAAAGCAGAAAAAGATCTGCAGCGCACGCAGATCAGGGCCCCTTTCACCGGCACCATCTCTAACACGACAGTCGAGCTAGGAACCTTCCTCGCGCCCGGCACCCCCATAGCCGAGATCTTTGACGCGGACTCGCTCGAGGTCGTGCTACCCATTTCTGCCAGCAATCTCACTTTCCTGCCAAAAGGCGGAGGCACGCCCTCAATCACAGATGCTGAACTTCAAGCTAATATCGGCGGTCGCGATATGCAGTGGACTGCTCATGTCTTGAGAACCCAAGGGGAAATTAACCGCTCCACGCGAACGGTAAATCTCATTGCTAGCATCGATCAGCCAAAAGGTCTGACTGCCGACAGCATCCGCCTCATGCAGCCCGGTTTATTTGTGAAAGCGAAGCTTCAAGGAAAACCGATAGCTGATGTGATCGAAATCCCGTTCTCCGCCTTTATCGACATGAATCGACTAAGTGTCATCGATAGCGAAAACCGCATCTACACCAGATCGGTGGATATCCTGGCGCGCAGCGGCGATCGAGTCTTTGTGAGCGGGGCCCTGGAGTCGGGTGAGCGGATCAATCTCACGGAGTTCTCCCCCATCATCGAGGGCATGGAGGTGACCCCTCTCTTAGCTGACAAAGAAAAAGTCATTGCGCAGTAAAAGTCCGGAAACAACAACACCCAGACGCTCATGGCCAATAAAAAGGAACAGGAAGAAAAAGGACTCATCGCCTGGTTCAGCCGTAACCATGTGGCGGCGAACTTCCTCATGCTGGCCATCCTGTTATCGGGGATTGTCACCTGGCCCACCATAAAAAAAGAGATCTTCCCCGAGACAGCTGTCGACTCTATCACCATCACCGTCCCCTTTCCTAACGCCACACCCGAGGAGGTAGAGAAAGGTGTCACTATTCCCATAGAGGAAGCCATCCAAGATCTCGAAGGGATCGACACAATTCGCTCAACGGCTAATGAGAGCGTAGGCGTCGTCACGGTTGAGGCGATCAACGACTTCGACCTAGCGCTACTCAAAGACAAGCTTCAATCTCGCATAGATGCCATCCGCAACCTGTCAGAGGAGGCCGAGGAACCCACTCTCGAGGAGGTCGTCATCAAAGCTCAGGTTATGAGTATAGCCGTATCGGCGCAGGCAGATGAGCGCACCCTGCGCGAACTAGCCGAAAAAGCACGGCTGGAGTTGCTCAACTTTCAGAAAGGCCCCGTGCCGATAACCCAGGCCTTTGTCGCGGCGGTGCGCGACTACGAAATTTCCATCGAGGTTTCTGAGCAAACCCTCCGTGCTTACGAGTTAACCTTTGATCAAGTGGCAGCCGCCGTCCGCAGCTCGTCACTAGATCTTCCTGGTGGCTCCGTGCGCACATCAGCGGGCGAGGTTCTGGTGCGCACAGAGGCACGAAGATACAGCGCAGAGGAGTTCGCCTCCATCCCTGTCGTAACAAATCCTGACGGATCCACCCTTAAGCTTTCTGATATAGCTCTCATCCGCGATGGATTTGAGGAGGACGACCTGGTGACTCGTTTTGATGGCAAGCCGGCAACGCTCATCAACGTTTTTCGTGTGGGCGATGAAGACACCCTAAAAATCGCCGAAACAGTCAAGCAATTCGTCTATGAGGAAGCGCCTTCAATGATGCCGGCGGGCGTCTCACTGGAAATCTGGAAGGATGACTCCGTCTACCTCGACGGCCGTCTGAAACTTTTAGCCAAGAACGGCATAGTGGGATTGCTCCTCGTTGCCGTTGTGCTGGCACTCTTTCTGCGCCCCAGCCTTGCTATACTTGTTACGCTTGGCATTCCCATGTCCTTCGCTGGCGCCATCGCATTTATGCCCTACACAGAGATCTCGGTGAACATGATCTCGCTTTTCGCCTTCATCCTCGTGCTTGGCATCGTCGTCGACGATGCCATCGTAGTAGGGGAAAATGTCTACTCGAGAATCCGTGCGGGCGAACCGCCCAAACTCGCCGCCCCGCGTGGCACACATGAGGTGGGGATCATTGTAACCTTTGGAGTCCTCACCACCGCCATGGCCTTCACCCCCATGTTAGGTCTCAGCGGCGTAAGTGGCAAAATCTGGCCTAACATACCGCTCATTGTCATCCCTACCTTACTCTTCTCCCTGATCCAGTCTAAGCTTGTGTTGCCGGCTCACCTCTCCCTACTGAGCTTGAACAATGACACCAAAAAAGTCGGTCCTTTCCTCCGATTGCAGCACTTTTTCTCCCGTGGATTAGAAGCCGCCGTGGAGCGCTACTATACTCCGCTCATCGCAACGAGTGTGCGTTTCCGCTACATCGTCGTTTCTTTATTTCTAAGCCTTCTGATCGTCACTATCGGAGTGATCGGTAGCGGTTGGATCAAGTTCCGCTTTTTCCCTGATGTAGAGACCGACATCGTAACGACCAAGGTAAAGATGCCCCAGGGGATCTCCTTCGAGCGCACACAAGAAGTCGTGAATCGTATCGAAGCTGGTGCCTGGAAACTGGATGATCACTTCCGTCCCCCGGAAGGCGGAAGCATAATCAACCACATGCTAGCATCTACCGGCGTGCAACCTCTCATTCAAGGCATGGACGGGATCAATGGCGTGCCAAAGGGATCCCATATCGGAGAAGTCACTATCGAGCTGACACCTGGTTCAGATCGCGGTTTCACCGGCCTAGAGGTGGCATCTAAGTGGCGTGAAATCGTGGGACCGGTGCCTGGAGTAGTGGAACTAAGCTTTAACGTCGAAGCTGCCGCCGGCGGCAATGCCATCGACATCGAAATGGTGGGCAATGATCAAGAAACGCTGCGCTCTGCCGTGGATCAGGTGAAAGCAGCGCTCGCCGAGTTTGATGGCGTCATCGATATTTCCGACAGCGATATCGAGGGCAAGCGTCAGTTAGAGCTGGAGTTACTGCCAGGTGGCGAGGCTCTAGGATTGCGACTCGCAGATGTCGCCAATCAGGTGCGACAGGGTTTTTATGGAGATGAAATTCAGCGCCTCCAGCGGGGCCGTGACGAGGTGCGCGTTTTTGTTCGCTACCCTAGAGACGAGCGTCGCTCAATTACCGACCTTGAGTCCATGAAAATC
>JAHDIL010000258.1:2971-3236 GCA_020630835.1 Verrucomicrobiota bacterium | reverse complement strand
GCTCGCTAAATTTAGCGAGACCAAAGTCGAGGATTTTTACCAAAATTTTACCAGAGGGTGTTGTCGACACCATGATGTTCCCCGGCTTGATGTCACGGTGAAGAAGATCATTATCCTGCGCAAAAGAAAGCGGCTCCAGACACTGAACAGCCACTTCGTAAAAATCGTCGATCAAAAGACCCTGGGCTTCCGCGAGATGATGGAGGTTCTCCCCCTCGATCAACTCCATGACAACAAATTGCCCCTCCTCGTCCTCCTCAAAGGC
>JAHDIL010000258.1:0-2961 GCA_020630835.1 Verrucomicrobiota bacterium | reverse complement strand
GATATTTGGATGCTGGAGGCGAGCTAAAGCAGCAGCTTCACGCTTAAGGGATTCGGGAGAAGCCTCATTAAGGGTCGTTTCCTCAAGCGGCAACAGTCGCTTGATAGCTACCTCCCGCTTCATGACCGTATCGTAAGCTCGGTAGATGGCGCTCAAGCCCCCTCTTCCCAGACGGCCGCGGATTTCGTAGCGTTCAGACATAAATGTGACTTTCTAACCATGAAATTGCGTTTTTGCCCCGATTACAAGCTGAAAGGTGAGTTTTTATGAGCTTTGTGAGCGAAAATTCCGAGGAGCCGTGCCCCTAACGATAAATCGAGGCCCCGGTTGCTCGAGGAAAAATAAAATACGACTTTGCGTCAGCGCCTCCTTGCCTCTTTATATTGACCCCATGTCTATCACTCAACCGCTCTTGGGCGGCATAGAAGCCGGAGGCACTAAATATGTGTGCGCCGTTGGTCACGCCGACGGAACAGTTTTGGAAGAGGTCCGTTTCCCAACAGGAGATGACCCTCAGAAAACCCTATCGATAGCCGCGGAGTTTTTCAAATCGACTGAGGCCAAGTTGGGCAAGCCTGCAGCTATCGGAATCGGCACGTTCGGCCCAGCTCGGATCGACGCAAAGGCTGCCGACTTTGGTTCTATTCTCAAAACCCCCAAGCCAGGCTGGTCGAACGTTAACGTCGTAGAGGGGCTACGTAAGGCTATGGGAGACGTCGCGATACCGATTCGATTCGAAACAGACGTGAATGCGGCAGCACTCGCGGAGGCAAGACTCGGCATCGCTATCGGGAAAGAAAACGTTGCTTACATAACGATCGGGACCGGCATAGGAGCAGGGTATATCCACCGTGGTGAGCTACTCCAAGGGAGAATGCACCCAGAGGTAGGCCATCTATTCCTCCCAAATTATGATCTCGAATTTGGTAAAGACAGCAATGTTTGCCCGTTCCACGATGACTGCTTTGAGGGCCGAGCTAGCGGCCCTGCTATCGAGAAACGATGGGGCAAACCAGGTCACGAGCTTCCTGACGAACACCCCGCCTGGCGTCTAGAGGCGCGATATATGGCGGCGGGTTCTATCACCCTCACAGCTACATGGTCGCCAGACATCATCATCATTGGCGGCGGAGTTTCACAAAAAGAAGGGCTAATCGAGATAATTAGAGAGGAATTCTCTCAACTAGCAGCTGACTACTGGGCCCTCCCCCCTCTTGACGAATATCTCGTGCGACCGGCTCTCGATCAGCAAGCAGGTATCGCCGGCGCCTTCCTGCTGGCTGAACAAGCTTTGGAACGCTAACACCCGGGGCGCTCCACGGTTCTGGACAATACCTCACCGGTCGCCCTTGCCATAGCTTCTACTGAAGCGTGTTTTTGCACCCACGCTCGCCCCCTCTCACCCTTTTCCCTCACCACTGAAGCCTCTGAGGAAAGAATAGCGAGGAGTGACTGCGACCAGCGCGCGACCTGCTCCTCTTGAGACAGCCCATCGGTTGGAATCATCCACCCTCCTCCACTTTCCGTAATCCAGGACTCAAAATTGCCTCTCTGCGGGACCACCACGGGTATACCGGCCGCCATAGCTTCCAAAGCAGCCAGTCCTTTAGGCTCTAGCATCTGATTAGGCAGCACGGCGCAATCGACTCGTCGCATCCAGTCCAACTTCTCCTGCTCAGTCGGCGCGATCATCCAGCGAAAACGCTCATCGAGCCCAGCGGCCTGCACCTTTTTACGGCAACTCTCAAAAAACTCATCATCCTCTCTCGAAAGCCACCCAGCAATTTCAAAAGAAACATCACTTACCTCTCTAGCCACTGCTATAAAAGCATCAACAGCAACGCCAAGCCCTTTCTCAGGACTGAGGCGTGAAAAAAAGCCAAAGGAGGTCTTTTCCGTAGACGCCCGATGAATACGAAGATACGGGGCACAATCAATCCCCAAGGGGATCAAGTGGCACTTTGATTCAGGTATAGCAAAGCGCTTTGCCATCTGCTGAAAATAGTCCGGCGAAAAAGAAAGGAAGCCGTCGATATGCTGAACCAGATCGCGAATTTCCGCCTCGACTCGCGTGCTCCAAGGCTCAACAAGTCCATTTAGAAAGACATCATCGCCCTGGAGCGTGACAAAGATCGGAACCTGCAGTTCTTCCTTAAGCCGCGGAACCAAGCCGCAGATCAGCAAATTGCTCAGGCAAATCGCCTCGTGCGAATTGCTCTTTGCCATAAACTCGATCAGTCGATCGACTTCTTTTCGCTGACGCCCTTGATGCCCACGCAACATTGAATGAGTCAACTTCCCCAAGGCGGCAGGATCTACCTCCATGCGATTCCGTGTGACCCAGCGGAGAAAGCGAGGATTATCGAAAAATCGATCCATCCAACGGGGAAGGTATCGAAAGAGGGGGATGTTTTCCTGAAGGTAAACGTTAACGCCTCCCATGAAAACCTGGTCAACTGAGAAGTCCTTACCCTCAGCTCGAATCGGGGTATAAAGAGGCTGCAGGCTCACCTCCCACCCCATCTTGATGAGTGCTCCAGCAAGGGCATTATCACGGATACAACTCCCACAAAACATGCCCCCCGCTCCGGGAGTTAAGTAAAGGAGGCTAACCGGATCAGTTTGGCAGTCAGCTTCATTCTCAGAGTCTCGTTTCATCATCTGGTGAACCAATCGTTCTATAAATCTAATGGTTGGTTCAAGCTAAATATCGAAGATGACTCCCGCCCCAACCCCATCCTATGGCGGCAGCGATCCTCGTTATAGCGTGTCAACTGTGGAAAACACCTCCTCATCATAGAGGAAAAAGCAGTAATAGCTTGGGCACAAAAATAGGATAACCCTAAACACTTCGGTCTGCCACGGGTGAGGTCGCCGAATTCTTGGGACTTAACCTCATCGCACTCAGTGGCACACCTGTAGGGATTCGAACCCCAAACCTCCTGATCCGTAGTCAGGTGC
>JAHDIL010000257.1 GCA_020630835.1 Verrucomicrobiota bacterium | reverse complement strand
GAGATCGCCAATGCAGTTTGGTTCTTGAGTTCTGACCTATCTGGGTATATCACGGGGCAGATATTGACCGTCGACGGCGGTTTTAAAATGTAATCCATCATGAGCAACGAAATCAGTAAAGAAGACATCGAGAAAATCTATCCCAAGGTAGCCGACATAATAGCGGACGCCCTCGGCTGTGATGAGGATGAGGTGGAGCTTGATTCCTCTCTCATCAATGATCTTGATGCTGAGTCCATCGACTTTCTGGACATCGTCTTTCGTCTTGAGCGCGAATTTAAAGTGAAAATCCCACGTGGTCAGATCGTCGAGGACGCCCGGGGAGATCTTACCGAAGCTGAATTCGAGCAGAGCGGTGTTGTCACTGAGGCTGGGGAAGCTCGTCTCAAGGCTTTCCTCACTGAGGTGCCTGCTGATCGATTTCCTTCTCCTATGAAGTCCGCAGAGATCGCGAAGCTCTTCACAACCGAAACCTTCTGTAAAATGGTGCTCCGCCTTCAGTCCTAGGACTTACGGGCCGAGCAATTCAGCTGCATAAACATTCGATTTCCCGAGGCGCGACATCTGTTGCGCCTTTTTCTGTAATCACCCAAATGGACGACAGCCGCACCTTTTCCTTCGTTGAGTCTTTGGAAGAGCTCGATCCCGGCAAGCATGTGCGCGGCACTTACCGTATTCCAGAGGCGGCGACTTTCCCTCATCTACTGGTGGCAGAGGCTTTGGGACAGACTGCGGCGTTTTCGGCGATGGCAAAAATTGGCTTCCAGCTGCGGCCAGTCGCTGGGATCTGTAGTCGTGTTGAGCTGCAGCGCGCACCAGTAGCTGGCGAGACTCTAATCCTAGATGCCAACCTGTCTCGAGCAGACGAGGAAGCGGTTACCTATTGTGCAGAGGCTCGTGTAGGCGACGAACCAATACTAACACTCACGGATGCTCTTGGCCCGATGGTGCCCATGGAGGATTACGATGATCCCGGCGCGGTTAGAGCTCGCTATCAGGAGCTACTAAACGAAGAACGTTCGCCCACCGCCTTTAACGGGGTAGCGCCATTCCAAGTCGCAAACTATGAGGTAACAGATGGCATAGCCTCAGCTCACTTCGCAGTCCCTACAGAGGGAAGCTATTTCGCAGATCACTTTCCACGCAACCCCGTCTTTCCCGGCACTCTCCTTTCGGCGATGGCACTTGATTTCGCACAGCGCTTTTTTGCCGACCACATCTCAGATAGCGTTAGCTGGAACGCTGTTGAAATGACAGACATGAAGCTGCGCTCATTCATGCCTCCGGGAACTGAGCTGGGCGTTTTTGCTGAGGTAGAGGAGCAAACAGACGACAAAATCGTAATTCTCAGCCGCACTAAAAAAGGTAAACGTCAGAATAGCTCCTCGAGGGTAGTATTCCAAAAAACCTAACCATTAACCACTCATCAGAAAGTCTCCAACCAGTAGGCTTTCAGAAGAAAGGCGCATGAAACGCAAAGTAGCTATTACAGGAATCGGCCTAGTGACCCCCCTGGGAAACGACCGCGAAACCACATGGGATCACCTCGTGCAAGGGAGAAGCGGCATAGCGCCCACTACTCATTTCGATGCCTCCGGCTTCAGCACAACCATCAGTGCCGAAGTAAAAGGTTTTGACCCAGAGTCAGCGGTCTCCGACAAAAAAACTCTGAAAGTAGCCTCCAGCTCCCACACATACGCCTTAGCTGCGGCTAAAGAGGCTCTTTTGGATGCCGGCATTGCTCCAACAGAAGCCAACGCTGATCGCTGGGGTTTGAGCGTTGGCTCCGGGATGATGTCCGTCTCCTACGATGATCTAGCAGAATTTCAAACAGCCGCGGCTCCAGAGGGACATCTCGACACGGCGCTATTCGCAAAAGATGATTTCCCCGGGAATCCCGTCTCCTTCTGCCGCTGGCAACCGAATACCGGACTCGCACTTCTCAGCAAAGAGTTTGGGATCGAAGGCTACACAACTTCCGTTCACACCGCCTGTGCCTCTGGAGGCCAGGCAGTGGGCACAGGACTCAAGGTGATGCGCCGTCATCAGGCTGACTTCATGCTCGTCGGCGGCTTTGACTCAATGATCAACCCTGTCGGCATTTCCGGTTTTTGCCTCCTTGGAGCCCTGAGCACTGACAATGACACACCCGAACGCGCCAGCCGCCCCTTTGATGCTACGAGGAGCGGCTTTGTTCTCGGAGAAGGCGCTGGTTTCCTCGTGCTAGAAGACTGGTGCAGTATAGTGATCTATGCTGAGCTGGCCGGCGACGGCAACTCGCTAAGCTGCTACCGCATCACTGATAGCCCGCCAGACGGGAATGGACCTATCCAAGCTATCGAACAGGCTCTGCAAGATGCCGGTCTTAAACCTTCAGACATCGACTACGTAAATGCCCATGGGACCTCAACAAAGATGAATGACCAAAGCGAGTGCGCAGCCCTTAGGGCCGTTATGGCAGACCATATCGATACCGTGCGCGTCAGCTCCACCAAGAGCTGCATGGGTCATCTCATCGCAGCCGCTGGAGCCGTCGAGGCTGCAGTTTGTGCTTTGGCCATCGATCGAGGGATCGCTCCCGTCAATGCCAATCACGAAAACGACGATCCCGACTGTGCCGTGAATCTTGTTAAAGGAGAATCAGCAGAGATGCCTATACGTGCAGCCCTATCCAACTCGCTAGGATTTGGCGGATCGAATAGTTCACTCGTTTTCCGTAACCCCAAGGAGATAGCATCATGATGGCACGCAACACACCACTCGCTATCACCGGCACCGGAATCGTATGCGGCTCCGGTGCAACCGCAACGGATGTCTGGTCAGCAATCGCCGCTGGCGAAAGCAGCATCGCTCCTCTCGAGGCATTCGACACAGAGGGATGGCACGCAGGCCTCGCCTCACAGGTGAAAGAGAATAATCGAACTCTCGTTCCAGACCGGAAGCTGCACAAGAGCATCTCACGCACAGACCTCCTTGGGATCTATGCCGGAGAGCAAGCCCTAGCAAATGCCGGTTTCGCACAGCACCAAAACTCTCTCGCTGAAGACGCCCAGTCAGTCTGGAACGACCGATCAGGCCTCATCGTCGGATCTGGTGGCGGCACCCTTTCCAGTAACTACGATTACTTTCCGCTTATGGCAGAGGTCGGGCAAGACCTTCCCACCTTCGGACAAGAATTAGGAAACATGGTTACCCCCATGTGGCTGCTGAAGAACCTACCGAACAACGTTCTCTGCCACGTT
>JAHDIL010000256.1 GCA_020630835.1 Verrucomicrobiota bacterium | reverse complement strand
ATGCGCGAAGCCTGCGCGGTAGAGAATTTCACCGTGTGGCCAGGGCAGCCGGATCTTTATGAGAACGCTATTATTTCTGCCAATCAAGATGATCTGTTACATTCCTTTAAGGCGGGAAGGATACTCGTTGTCCCGGTAGAGCATGAGCAATCGGGTGAGCGGGGAGCTATCGCTCTCATTTGGTCTAAGAATACTAGACCTTTCGATCAGCAGATCTTCCGCTTGGTTGGAGCAGCCCAGCCCCACTTAGCCGCGCTTCTTTACTATACGGTGAAAGCTAAGCCTCGCGGCTTGAAAGCTGCCTGGATGAAGTTCTGCAAAAGCTCACTGTTAAAGAGGTTTCTCATCGTAGGGCTAGTCGTTGGCATCATTGGGTCTCTGTTCCTACCTATCACCTATCGCGTAGGAGCGGATGCAAGGATTTCTCCGGTATTTTCGAGGACGGTGGCTGCGCCTTTTGAGAACATCCTCTACCGCACTCATGTGAAGCCAGGAGACTCAGTAAAAGAGGGGGACCTACTAGCCGAATTGGACGGCCGGGAAATTCGGATTGCTCTGGCCGAGGCTATTGCTTCCAAGAATGCGGCAATTCGTAATCGGGATCAAGTCATGGTCGCAGCGGATCCTGCTGAAATCCAACTGGCTCAGCTAGAAGTTGATCAGCTTACCCTAGAAGTCGATCGACTCCAGTTTCGGAGTGAGAATCTGCTGATTCGTTCGCCTATTGATGGCCTTGTCCTGAGTGGAAACCTCAAGAAATCAGAAGGTGTGCCGGTGACTGCCGGGCAAAAGCTCTTCGACATAGCTCCGCTGGAGGAGATGCAGGTGGAGATTTACATTCCAGAGACTGAGTTTCGACATGTTGAGGTTGGGGCGGTTGTTGATATCCGGTTGGAATCGGATGCGGCAGAGGTTCTGGAGACAAAACTTGAGCAGCTTTATCCCGTCTCAGAGGTTTTCCAAGGGAGTAACGTCTTTGTGGGGGAAGCCAGCCTCGGGAACGAGTTGGGGGCACTTCGTCCGGGCATGAAAGGGCGAGCCAAGGTAGAGAGTGAAAAGAAGCCGATCGGTTGGATTCTTTTTCACCAGCTTTGGGAATACATACGACTCAAGGTCTGGTAATCATTATTTCCTCACGCGATGTTTGGTGATTATAAAATCAAGGAGATTCCTAGTGCGACCCCGCGCCTGCGTTATGATGTGCGCACGCATTACAAGCGCTACCGGGGGGAGCCTTCTTATCTGGTTGAGGACACTGGCCGCGGGAAGTATTTCCACATCGGTTTGCCTGAGCATCAGTTCATTCAATCCTTGGACGGCTATACAGCTGTCTCGGAGATTGTCGCGCGGAACGCGGCTACACAGGGTGAAGAAGCCCTGACAGAGGCGCAGGCTGATCAGTTAGTTCGCTGGCTCATCGACAATGACCTTCTAGAGACAGATACAAGCGATCAGGGCGAACGGCGGCGCGACCAGTGGCTCAAACAGAAGAAGAAGCAAAAAACGCAGAACCCGATTCAGAAGATAACCTTCTTCAAGTTTCCCATTGGTTGCCCAGATCGCTTTTTAAAGGCTATTGAGCCGTGGACGGGATGGATTTTTTCCTTCTCGGGGCTGATTTTGTGGCTGGCTCTCGGGGTATACACGCTTTTTTCCCTAGGCCCTCACTGGGAGCGTTTTATCGGTGCTGCGGATCAGGTTATGCTGCCTGCCAACTGGCTGAAGATCGGACTGATCTACGCTTTGCTCAAGGTTCTCCACGAGTTAGGGCATGGGATTGCCACCAAGCGCTATGGAGGAGAGGTGCCGGAGTTCGGCATGCAGCTGCTGCTTTTTGTTACCCCGCTAGCGTATGTTGATGCGACCTCTAGCTGGCGTTTCTCCCCCAAGTGGAAGCGTATGCTCGTGGCAGGAGCCGGTATGTATGTTGAGGTTGCTGTAGCGTGTCTCTGTATTCATGGCTGGCTGCATACCGCTCCAGGGTCCTTGAATACGGCTCTGCATTCGGCGGTTATTGCAGCTTCTTTCGTCACGGTGGTCTTTAACGCTAATCCTCTGATGCGCTTCGATGGCTACTACATCCTAATGGATGCCGTGGGAGTGCCGAACCTAGCGACTAAAGGGCAGCAGTTCATGAAATGGCTGGGGAAGCGAGTCTTTCTCGGTGTGAAGCAGGAAAAACTTCCGGCAGCTACGCGCAATCACCCAATTTTAGTGCCGCTCTACGGTATATTGGCGGCCCTATGGAAGATTACCATCTGGGTATCGATCATGCTGACATTGATCTTCCTTTTTAAGGGGGCAGGCGCCGTGCTAGCTTTGGGCACGATGGGGTTTATCATTTGTGTTTCGCTCTATCGATTCGCTGACTACGTTTTTAAGAAAGAGTCTCCCGTGAAACCTTTGAAAGTGCTGCTGCGCTTTACCTGCTATGCTTTAGTTATTGGTGCCACGCTTTATTTCGTGCGCGTAAACCCTTCCGGCAAGGCTGTCGCTGTCGTGGAGGATGCGGATCACCTAGTGATTCGTGCTGAGTTGCCGGGCTGGGTAAAGCAGTTTCATGTAACAGAGGGGCAGGTGGTGGCGGAAGGCGATCTATTGCTAGAAATTGAGAACCGAGAGCTCGTCATCGCTCATAAGAAAGCCGAGGTGGAGCTGGGGAACGCTAAGCTTCGAGCGCGTAAGCGTTTCGCAGCTGATGATGTAGGTGGTTATCTCGCTGAGGAAGAGCGCGTCCGAGGATTGCAGGAAAAGGTGAGGGAAAGTGCTGAGCAGCTGAGCGCCATGCAGGTAAGGGCACCCGTGGCGGCTATCGTTCAGGGGCGGCGTTTTGATTCCCTGAAAGGGAGCTGGGTAAATGCTGGCGATGAAATGTTGCGACTCGAATCTTCGCCAGCGAATGAACTGCTTGTTTCCTTTCGTCAGGAAGATCTTGAATCACTCCAGAAAGCGAAAAATCAGCGAGTAGAAGTGTGGCTACGTGGACGCACGGCTCCTATCGCCGGCGAGCTCGAGCGGATCGATGCCCAAGCTACGCGCGCTATCCCGCACGAGGTGCTTGGTGTGTCGGCTGGTGGCCCGCTTCCCGTGAAAAGTGTTTCGAATCCCATCACGGATCGTTTGCAGGAGTTAGCTGTAGGTGGCAGTCGCTTTGGGGCTGAACTTGATTACTTCCGCGGGCTTGGTGAAAATGAGGCACAGATGGAGTTGGCACAGCCTCGTTTCCCCGGTCGCATCATGATCTCGGCTTTGCCATCAGAG
>JAHDIL010000001.1:2238-20192 GCA_020630835.1 Verrucomicrobiota bacterium | reverse complement strand
GAATTACAATTCTTGATTCAGCCGCTTCTCGTATCCGCGACTATTTCTAGTCCGCCTACGCAAATAGCTTAGAGCAGCTCTTTGTTTTTCTGCTCTTTGCCTTTCTCTATTTTGCCGGACGTCACGTTTACCTCAATCAAGTTTTCTTTCGACTGCGCAATCAAGTTCCTCTCATCGTCGGAGGATGGGGAACCAGGGGTAAGTCTGGCACAGAACGAATAAAAGCAGCCCTCTTTAATGCTATGGGCCATCGTATGGTTTCGAAAACAACGGGTTGTGAAGCCATGTTTCTCTACGCCGACGCATTCGGAAAGACTCACGAGCTGTTTCTTTTTCGGCCCTACGATAAGGCAACTATCTGGGAACAAGTCAATATCGTGCAACTTTCCGCAAGACTACGATCTCACGTATTTTTGTGGGAGTGCATGGGATTAACCCCATCCTACATCAATATCATCCAGCGCCAGTGGATGAAGGATGACATAGCGACGATCGTAAACACCTACCCAGACCATGAAGACTTGCAGGGGCCCGCAGGCATCAACATTCCACAGGTGATGACCTACTTCATAAGAAAGGGGGGACATTGCATAACAAGCGAACAACAGATGACGCCTATTCTCGAGCAATGCGCTCGAGAAATCGGATCTAATTTCACAACGGTGGGCTGGCTCGAACCAGGGCTGCTAACGAGTGACATGCTTGATCGTTTCCCTTACGCCGAGCATCCTAATAACATCGCGTTAGTGAAAGAGCTTGGGAATCAATTGTCACTGGACGGTGACTTTTCGGTAAAAGAGATGGCAGACAGAGTTGTGCCTGACTTGGGTGTATTGAAGGTCTATGCCCCCGCATCCATTCGCTCCCGTAAACTTCAGTTTGTGAATGGATGCTCTGCAAATGAACGCTTTGGAGCACTTGGTAACTGGACAAGACTTGAATTCGATCAACAAGACCCGACGAAGGAGTCTGGAGTTTGGGTGAGTGTTGTTGTCAATAATCGCGCAGATCGGATCGCTCGATCTCGCGTTTTTGCAGCCATCCTTGCAGAGGATATCGAAGTAGACCGGATATTCCTGATAGGATCTAATTTACAGGGCATGATGGGATACACTCGTGAATCTTTTGACGGAGTGCTAGATCAAATCGATTTTTCATCTCCTGAAATGACTCCACTCGAGCATTGGCGCAACTGGACCTTAAAAATGCGCTTACCTACTTCACAAGAAGAACTAAAAAATTACCAAGAGGCCATTATCGACGGAGATGAAAAGCCTGAGTTCGCCAGTTTCTATGAGAAGGCTTTTTCAGAGTATGAAGCGCTAGCCTCGACAGTTTCGACTAACGATGCCTGGATGAGCAAAGCGAAGTCCCAACTCAGATCTTGGTTCGAAAGAAAGTTTATCATCGTGCAAGACTATTTCTCAACCGGGGACCAAACAATCAATCGGATCATCAACGAAACCCCTCCTGGCTATACCCACAAAGTGATGGGCATGCAGAACATTAAGGGAACTGGACTAGACTTTGTCTATCGCTTTCAAGCATGGGATCTTTGTTATAATGCCTGTCACAAGATTAAGAGCAAAAAACTAAAAATGGCTCGCGAGGGTCTATCCGCCCTAAGCTCCTTCGCAGATTACGGTTTACTCTGTGAGGAAGAAGTTCAGGACGCGATTAGAGTGGCAACTGAACAGCATGTCCCTAAAGACCGCGGCATACGCGAGCAACTGGAGCTTATCGAATCAACGATGGTGAAGGCGCTGGATGGCATAAAATCGAGTCTAGGAACAGATGACACGCAAAACTCTTCTTCTTGGATCGGTATAGTTTATGAAAGATGCCTTACCCTCATCGAACGGCTTCTTGATGGAGGCGACGCTATTCGTCGACGCAGAATAGCAGATCAGGTTTACCGAGATATGGCAAACCTGAGAATCAGCCCGGCGAAGGCTGCTAGTGAGATACAGCGCATGAACAAGCGACAGAAAGGCGGATGGCTCAAAAAGGATATAGCCGCGCGCCGTCAAAAGGAAAAAAGGTGAACCATCATAAGACGATTCACCTCTTTCACATAGCGTCTATTGACGCAGCAATCGACTAGCCCTCAACGGAGCCAACTTTTTCTGGAGTTTCATCGGTATCAACGTCCTCTGGACGAAAGATAAGCTGCTCACCCCCTTTGTGGTGAGTCACTTTGACAAGCATCCCCTCGCCCACCTCGTTGCGTAGAAGCATTTCTGCTAGAGGATCTTCCATATGTTGTTCGACGGCACGCCTCATAGGGCGAGCGCCATAATCAGGGTCGTAACCCTTTTCGATGAGGAATTCCTTCGCCTTCTTATCAAGCTTAAGATGAATGTTCTTCTCAGCAAGGCGCTCCAAAACAGCCGTAATTTCCAACTCGACGATCTTAATAAGGTTTTCTTTCTCAAGAACATGGAAAACAATCTGGCCATCTAGTCGATTGAGAAACTCTGGTTTGAAGACTTCTTTTGCGCGATCAAGAATCTTCTCCCGCATGTTGTCGTAGTCACCATCCTCGCCTTTGCCCATTGATCCAAAGCCAACCGTAATCTGCTTTTTGATCAACTCAGCACCCACATTCGAGGTGAGAATAATAATGGTGTTCCGGAAGTCGATCTTTCGGCCGAGGCTGTCCGTGATCATCCCCTCCTCAAGAACTTGAAGCATAAGATTCATCACATCCGGGTGGGCTTTCTCAATCTCATCGAAAAGAACGACGGAGTAGGGACGGCGGCGAACTGCCTCCGAAAGCTGGCCGCCCTCCTCATATCCGACATATCCTGGAGGAGATCCTATCAAACGACTGCTCGTGAACTTCTCCATGTATTCCGACATGTCGATCTGGATGAGCGCCTCGCGATCACCAAACATGAACTCAGCAAGATTGCGAGCTAGATAGGTCTTACCCACTCCGGTGGGCCCTAGGAAGATAAACGATCCGATTGGGCGACGAGGATCCTTCAAATCAGCACGAGAGCGACGCAAAGCTTTTGAAATGGCGGTAACGGCTTCATCCTGACCAATGACGCGGCTTTTAAGTTCGTCCTCCATCTTGAGCAACTTCTCCGCCTCTTTTTCCTCCATTCGCTGGAGCGGGACCCCGGTCCACTTAGCAACGACAGACATGATATCGTCATCGACGATGTCTACGATAGTCTCCTCGCTGGATGCCTTCCAGGTCTCCAGTTTTTCTTCCATCTCCTGACGCTTCGTTTTCTCCTGATCGCGGAGAGCGGCGGCGTTCTCAAAGTCCTGATCTTTAATGGCCGCCTCTTTTTCGGCGACAATATCTTCGATCTCATCCTCTAGATCTTTGATACTGCGAGGACGAGTCATCGATGCAATGCGCGCACGGGCGCCTGCTTCATCAAGTATGTCGATCGCCTTGTCTGGCAGAAAACGTCCTGTCAGGTAGCGCGAGGAAAGTTTCACACAAGCCTCAATGGCTTCTTCTGCATAAGTCACCTTGTGGTGGGCTTCGTATTTTGACTGAAGTCCCTGAAGGATAAGTATGGCGTCTTCGACCGAGGGCTCTTCCACTTTAACCTGCTGAAAACGGCGCTCGAGGGCAGCATCTTTTTCGATAAACTTGCGATATTCGTTCATCGTGGTCGCACCGATACACTGCAGCTCACCTCGACTAAGGGCAGGTTTGATGATGTTAGATGCATCCATGGCGCCTTCCGCAGACCCAGCTCCGACAATAGTGTGCAGCTCATCAATAAACAGAATGACATTCTTAGCCTTTTTGATTTCATCCATCACCGCCTTAATGCGCTCCTCGAATTGTCCACGGTATTTTGTGCCAGCAACCATCAGAGCGAGATCCAAGGTAATGACGCGCTTGTCCCGCAAAATTTCTGGGACATTACCCATACCAATCTCTTGCGCCAACCCCTCCGCGATGGCCGTTTTGCCGACTCCCGCCTCCCCAATGAGAACAGGATTGTTCTTCGTGCGCCGACAAAGAATCTGGATAACGCGTTCGATTTCTTCCGCGCGTCCAATCACTGGGTCTAAGTCTCCCTCGTTAGCCAACTCAGTAAGGTCCCGTCCAAAGGCCTTAAGCGCAGGAGTCTTACCCTCCTTGCGGTTTCCTGAACCAGCAGAAGCTTCCTCAAAGTCACCCACTTCTTCCTCATCTCCCTCACCACCCGTAAAGTTCGGGTCCAGCTCACGCAAAATTTCGGTGCGGGTGTTTTCGATATCAACGTCGAGGTTCTTGAGCACGCGGGCTGCTACTCCATCTCCCTCCCGAAGTAGCCCTAGCAAGATATGCTCTGTGCCTACATAGCTGTGATTGAGCGCCTTTGCCTCACGTCCGGCAAGGGCGAGCACTTTTTTCACGCGCGGAGTGTATGGTATGTTTCCAACCATCTTGGTCTCTGGCCCATTCCCGACCTGCTTTTCGACCTCCATTCGGACGGTTTCCAAATCGAGGCTCATCTTCTGCAGAACATTGACAGCGACTCCTTGCCCCAACTTGATAAGGCCTAGAAGCAGGTGCTCCGTGCCCACGTAGTTGTGATTAAATCGATCGGCCTCCTTGCGGGCCAAGGCCAAAACCTGTTGTGCTCTCGGGGTAAAATTATTCATCTTCTCGGTTCTCCTTTCCTAAATTTAATATATCGCTGAAATCGGGCGGCGTCAGTTGAAATAATGACGACTGAATGATCTCAGCACGCAAACAATCACGTTCTTCTGAAGATAGTTTACGCTTAGCAGCCATTTGTAAGTGCGCTGGCTGAATTCTTGTCAGCAACACATTAATAGATTCCTTTTCTTCATCAGCGAACACCCCCAAATCACAGCCGAAGCGGATCATGGAAATGCAGTTCAGCGCCTCCTTGGAGGAAATGATGTGAGCGTATTTTAAGATAGCGTAGGCCCGACCCACTTGATCTTGGACCATACTCTTGTGGTCTTCTAGCAACTTGTAGCGCGCATTCTTCTCATTCTCGATGAGTTGGAGGATGACCCGGTCCAACTGGGAGATGATCTCGTCTTCCGCCTGCCCCAACGTCGTCTGATTCGATATCTGAAAGAGATTAGCCAGAGCCTCTGACCCTTCGCCATAGAGACCGCGCACAGCCAAACCAATTTTATTCGCCCCCTGGATCGTCTGATTGATTTGATCACTTAATACGAGCCCAGGCAGATGAAGCATCGCGGAGGCACGCATTCCGGTCCCTAAATTCGTCGGGCATGCGGTGAGATAGCCATACTTTGCATCAAAGGCATATGTGACGGAGTCTTCCAACTCAGTGTCCAAATCCGATAACGCGCTATAAGCCGAATGAAGCTGCAGGCCGGGACGCACGGATTGAAGCCGCAAATGATCCTCCTCGTTGACCATGATACTGATGGTCTGAGGGCGATTCATGACAGAGGCACTGCCCGAACTCTTCGCCGCATGCTCTCGGCTGATCAGGTGCCTCTCAACGAGGACCTGCTTTTCGATAGGGCTCAGGTCTTTCATGTCGGATGAAAAAGCTTCTTTCATCTCGCCTAGCTGCTCGAGTGCAGGCAGTATCGTATCCATGACCTCTTCCCTTTCTCGTGGTTCCGCCCAACCCGGAAAAGCATGATGTGCCAAATTCCTAGCCAGCCGAACACGACTCGTGATGACGATTTCGCTCTGAGGCCCGGAACTTCGCATCCATTCGGGTTGCTTGTTGTGAAGGGTAGAAAAACGCATCATGGGGCAAAGAGACCTCCGGTAAAGAAGCAGCAGAAAGAGGGCCAAACCGCTCTCTCAATCCTATAGCATAGCAAAGGGCTCAGTCAGTTTCATTATCGATCAGATCACGCAATTTCGCCGCATCTTCATAGCGCTCCTCCAGGATGGCTTTATTCAACTGCTCCTCAAGACTGAGCTCGGCAATCGTTTCCGGAGAGTCTTCCTCGACTAGGTCTGGGTCAAAAAGTAGATCTTCATCAATCCCACCCTCCTGTGACGGAGCGACCTCGCCGGCTTCTTCAGTCACCTCTTCGATCAAACCTGCCAACTCTTCTCCCATCACAAGACTCTCAAGCTCTTCTTGTGGAAGATCCTCGAAGAGTTCGAGCTCTCGAACACCCTCTGGTGGCGCCACAGGAGCTTGTGATGATAGCCCAGAGTCGAAACTCTGCGGTGACTTACCAGTGTGCTCCGTATGGCCGTGCATCGCATCGAGGAGAGACTCCAAACCCTCATCAAAAACGCCATAGCAGTGGGCACACCCAAAGCGGCCCGTTCTCTTAAAATCGCTCTGGGTGAAACCGCAGGAGGGACAGGACGACTCATCTTTCATAGTAATCGGCTCAGAGAGTGGTGATACGCCCGCTGCTTCCAACTTTTGACGCAGATCATACGCCGTCTCGTCATAAGCTCCAAAGGCCTCAGCACAGCTTCGACACAAAGGGAATTTCTTTTCCACTCCCTGCTCGCAGAAAGAGTAAAAGAAATCTGCCTGCCCATTATCGCAGGCGACACATGATGTCCACACGGCGGCGCTCATATTCTCTACCAACTACGTAGCGAGCAGAGAAATCGCAACCCCTCAATTGCACTAGCTACCACCGCGGCAGCAATAAGCTTACCCGTATATCGGAGTCCCGCTGTTCTGAACAAGATCGCGGAAGCGGAGAATCAAATCTTTGGTTACAACCCCTGGCTCACCTGCACCGATGACACGCTTGTCATATTCGGCAACCGGGACGACTTCAGCAGCTGTGCCGGTAAGAAAGAGCTCATCCGCCGTATATAAATCGTAACGACTCATTTGCACCTCTGACAACTCATAGCCAGCCTCTGCTGCCAGCTCAATTACGGCACGCCGTGTGATACCATCCAGAGAGCCTGAAGGCACCGTCGGCGTGGTAATTTTCCCGTCCTTAACCACAAAAATATTATCGCCTGTGCATTCGGCTACATACCCAGCTGTATTAAGCATGACACCCTCCTCAGCACCCGAAGCAATGGCCTCCACCTTTGCCATGACATTGCTCAGATAGTTGAGCGACTTGACAAGAGGCGAGAGAGAGTCATGAGTCGGGCGACGCGTCGCGCAGGTGGCGAGGATGAGACCCTTCTCGTATTTTTCAGCTGGATACAGTGAGATGGTAGACGCGATAACGATGATCGATGGCGTCTCACAAAGGTAGGGGTTGAGCCCCAACCCACCAGCTCCCCGGGTAACCACGAGTCGCACGTAACCATCGTGCAATGTATTCTCCGCGATGGTGCGAACCACCTGCTCGGCCATCTGCTCGCGTGAAATTTTTATATCTAGGTGGATAGCTTTCGCCGAATCGTAGAGACGATCGATATGCTCATCCAATCGAAAAACACGATCATTGTAAAAGCGAATGCCCTCGAAAACGCCGTCACCATACAGTAATCCATGATCGAACACTGAAATTTTGGCTTCAGCCTCCGAATAGAAGGACCCATCGATAAGAACTTGCAAAGGCTGATCACTCATAAAAAAAGGGGAACGGCCCAGATCATTGACCGCTAGAGAGGAAAAGCAACTCCTTTGAAGCACGTAACGGCTATGCGCCGCCAAGGAACCAGTCAGCCTAGGTGCTGCCTCATCCTTGATCAGCCATCTTCTGGGCCTGCATGGATAACTCCGCGGCCTTAAAGATATGAGCCTGCGTCATGGCCGTTTCTGTTCCGTTTATCAAGTCCAGGATCATTTCATTGAAAAACGGAAAGCCTGTCGTTCCATCACAATCAATCTCCTGCTCACCCTCTTGATTCACCAGGAAGATCTTGTTAGCCGGCTCCTGACGCGCCAGGATTATATATTTGCGAATCTCGATCGTTCCCTCCGTGCCCACAATAAAGACGCGCCCATCCCCCCAAGTGCGCAAGCCATCCGGTGTCAGCCAGTCAAGACGGCAGTAGCAAGATGCGCCAGTGTCGAGCGTAATCGACGCCTCACCGAAGTCCTCGAATTCAGGAAACTCAGGGGCCGTGAAATTCGCCACGCGCGCGGATTCGACCACCCCATCCTCAGCGCCAGCAAAAGTAAGAAATTGCTCGAATTGATGAGAACCTATGTCGGTGAGGATTCCGCCAAACTTATCCTTCTCAAAAAACCAGCTCGGGCGGGCTGCGCGAGACATTCGGTGCGGCGCCAGGTTCGTGACATGCAGCACTTTGCCTATGGCTCCCTGCTGGATAAGCTCAGTAGCCTTCATAGAGGACTCATTGTGAAGGCGCTCACTATAATAGACCATGTAGCGCTGGCCAGTAGCGGCACAGACTTCCCGAGCTTCGGCTAACTGCTCAAGAGTGGTGAAAGGGCTTTTGTCAGTAAAGTAATGCTTTCCAGCCCGCATCACAGCGATGCCCAATGGTCCACGATCGCAAGGAATACTTGCTGAGGCCACTAGCTGTGTCTCTTCATCGTCAAGGATCTGCTCCAACGATGATGCGGCCCTGGCCTGAGGGAAGCGTTTGAGGAAATCATCTACCTTAGCAGCATCCGCATCATAAACATATTTCAAAGTAGCACCAGCATCCAACAAGCCGTTCGTCTGGCCAAAGATGTGCCCATGATCCAACCCCGTAACGGAGAACACAAATTCACCATCTGACACAACCGGAGGGAGAGCCTTGGAAGAGGGAGCGTAGTCGTAACCTGTTTTTGCCATAATTAGACTCTAATAAGGGAGCCACAGAACAGCAAGTCACGCGAGATTTTGCGCAAAAAGGCTCCCCAGAACGCAAACCCTTTACAAACAAAGTAAGGACCCAATGGGTCAGCAAAGTCTCAAGAAGCGACACCATGAAAAATACGCCGCTATATCTATCCGAGTGCCCGAAAGGAGGATGCGAAAACTAGGCGATCGATGACCAGAAAAAATTATCGCGCAAAATAAATACCGTGGGGAGCCAAGCCGCCCCCGCACCGGGCTACAGCCCTAATTCTGTCGGGCTTCAGACCCTCGACAACCCAAGGCTTGCAAGCACGGGGGTTCTGGCGTAAAAATGCGCGCCGAGGAACTCCTCCTCTGGGCTTCCTTTGAAACCACATTTTAGCGCTCTCTCCTATGTCTAACCAGCCCACCATCATTTACACCAAAACCGATGAGGCACCCGCCCTCGCCACTCATTCGTTCCTCCCTGTCGTTCAGGCCTTTACGAAGTCATCTGGCATCAATGTGGAACTGCGTGACATTTCTCTAGCCGGACGCATCCTCGCTGTTTTCCCCGAATATTTAAGCGAGAGCCAACGGGTGCCCCATTCACTGGCCGAGCTCGGAGAACTGGCAAAAACACCAGACGCAAACATTATCAAACTACCCAACATAAGCGCATCCATCCCGCAAATGAAGGCGGCAATCGCTGAGTTGCAGGGAGCGGGCTACGACCTACCCGAATATCCCGAAGAAGCGGCGACTAAGGAAGAGGCCGATATCAAGGGCCGCTACGACAGCGTAAAAGGGAGCGCCGTGAACCCGGTGCTGCGCGAGGGAAACTCTGATCGCCGCGCCCCTCAGGCGGTGAAAAATTATGCTAAAAATAACCCTCACTCTATGGGCGAGTGGTCAGCTAACAGCAAGTCATCTGTCGCCACCATGGGTGAGAACGATTTCCGCTCGAATGAGAAATCGGTGACCATACCGGCAGCTACTTCTGTCAGCATCCAGCACATCTCAGAGAGCGGAGAAAAGACCGTTCTCAAAGGGGGCATCCCCCTGCAGGAGGGTGAAGTCTTCGATGCGACTTTCATGAGCGCATCTGCCCTGCGGACCTTTCTCAGCGACCAGGTGTCCAAGGCGAAAGAGAGCGATGTCCTCTTCTCTCTCCACATGAAGGCGACTATGATGAAGGTCTCCGACCCCATCATCTTCGGACATGGCGTTAAAGCCTACCTCGCACCTGTCCTCGAAAAGCACGGCGCTCTCATCGATAAACTGGGCGTCGATTTTAACAACGGTATCGGTGATCTGATCGCCAAACTCGAAGAGGCCTCACCCGAGGAGAAAGCCGCTGTTCTCGAATCCATCGAGGCCGCCTACGCGGCAGGTCCCGATCTAGCCATGGTCAATTCTGATAAAGGCATCACCGGCCTGCATGTGCCTAGTGATATCATTATCGATGCCTCCATGCCAGCCATGATCCGCACCTCAGGAAAAATGTGGAACAAGGAAGGTAATGCCCAGGATGCTCTCGCTGTCATCCCCGACAGCAGCTATGCTGGCGTCTATGATGCCACAATCGAGTTCTGCAAAGAAAATGGCGCATTTGACCCGACGACCATGGGCACCGTTCCCAACGTAGGCCTCATGGCTCAAAAGGCTGAGGAATACGGCTCGCATGACAAAACGTTTGAGATCACAGCCACTGGCAAGGTGCAGGTAGTCGATGACAACAGCGGCACCGTCCTCATCGAACACGAAGTCGAGGCCAACGACATCTGGCGCGCCTGTCAGACCAAAGACGCCCCTATCCGTGATTGGGTGAAACTTGCTGTCAAACGGGCTCGTGCTACGAACACTCCGGCTGTCTTCTGGTTAGATGAAACGCGGGCTCATGACGCCGAACTCATTAAGAAAATCCAGGCTTACCTGCCTGACCATGACACGACAGGCCTTGAGCTGCCCATCCTAGCTCCGGTGGAGGCGACACAATACACCCTGCAGCGCCTCGCTAAGGGAGAAGATACCATCTCGGTCACTGGCAACGTGCTGCGGGACTACCTCACCGATCTCTTCCCTATCCTCGAACTCGGAACCAGCGCCAAAATGCTCTCCATCGTGCCACTGATGAACGGCGGAGGTCTCTTTGAGACAGGCGCCGGCGGTTCGGCTCCTAAGCACGTGCAGCAGTTCGAGCAAGAAAACTACCTCCGCTGGGACTCCCTCGGTGAATTTCTCGCGCTTGCCGTTTCGCTTGAGCACTTATCAGAGCGCTATGGCAACGGCAAAGCTAAGCTCCTCGCCCAGGCGCTTGACGCTGCGACTGAGCAGTTCCTACTCAACGACAAGTCACCCACTAGGCGTGTAGGCGGTATCGATAACCGAGGCAGCCACTTCTACCTCACTCTCTACTGGGCACAGGCTCTCGCTAGCCAGAGCGAGGACAACGAGCTGCAAGCCGAGTTTCAGCCGATCGCGGAAGCTCTTGAGTCGAATGAAAAAACCATCCTCGAGGAACTGATCGCCGTGCAAGGCGTCGGCGTAGAGGTTGGTGGCTACTACCAACCCGACGACGAAAAAGCGGCTGCTGCGATGCGCCCCAGCGCTACGCTCAATTCCATCATTGGAGCGTAGCTCTCCGCGGAAAGGTAGCTAAAAGGTGATGCGAAGAGAGCGGGTGGAGCTTCGCAAGCCTAGATCGCTACCTACCAGCCGACAATAAACCACCCTGTTTTGCCCCCTTCTTCGCTAGAGGTGTTCTCTCTACGAACTCTTAGCCATTTTAGGCAGCTTGAGCGAGTGCAGCAAGCCCAACCGTGGTTGGCCTATTTCTTCTTCGCCAGGGCCACAAGGTAATCCAACAGACTGGCCGCTTCGTGAACACTAAAATTGTTCATCAGAGCCGGCGGCATCATGGAGGTTGGCAAAGTCTCGCGCTTGGCAACCTGGTCCTTCTTAAACTTGTGTTCGTTCGAGGCGATGTCGCGGATGACGACATAGTCCCCTGCTTCATCCGTCACAAAGCCCATGGCCGTCTTTCCATCCTTCAGATAGAAGACGTTGGTGGCAAAACCCTGGGCGATGGTTTTGTTGGGATCAATGATGGCTTCGGCGAGTTCGGAACGCTTATAGGTCTCGGCAATGTTACCCAAATAGGGCCCTTTCTGGACCTGACTCTGCTTGGTGGTGTGGCAGGCCACGCAATTAGCGCGCTCGAAGACCGCTTCCCCAAGAGCGATATCACCCTTGGCCTTGATGATTGTCGCAAGCTGCTCCTCGGGAGAAAGCGTTCCCAACTTGGGCGTATTGTCCTCGCCCTTGGGTTTAATCTTCAGTCGCCCCATAGCCTGAGCGGCCATCTTGGCGACCTCTGGACTCGGATCCTTCGCCGCAATAAGAATGCGTTCGTCGAGATAGCGGTTCTTCACCTGCATGGCAGCCTTCATGAACGCGATTTTTTGCCTGGGATCCTTCCAAGCCTTAGAGATGGCATCTTGCGAAAGTTCGCGAGACTCCGGTGAACCACTCTTCCGTGTCGCCAGGGCAAGGAGCCCGATTCGTGCCCAATGGGCCTCTCCGCTTCCAACTTTTTCCCGAGCAATTTTCTCGAGGGCGAGGTGGTGATTCTCAAGCTTGGGCGCATCGAGAAAGCCCTTTTGGGCAATTTCCTGATCCTTGTTAAAGCCCTTCGTTTTGTCTAGCAAAACTAGGCCCGAGAGCATTGCGGCAAGAGCCTCTTTGTCGTCGGTAGTCGCGAGCGACTTCACCGCGAGTGCCAGGGTATCTGGCTTCGAGTCGGAGCGGCGAGCGGCAGTAAGAAGCAGGGGAATTGCCTTACCTGGCACTGAATCCGCTGCGGCAATCTGAGCTACCGCTTGCGAAACTAGTGCAGGGTCCTTAGCCGCCATGGTGATGATGCGATCAAGAGCCTCAGTAGAACGAATGCGATTCCGATTCATCTCCGAGACCAGTGCTGCGACTGCAGGGGGGGCAGCACTGGCTAATTCTCCCTTAAGTGCGATGAGAATGCGCTCAGACGCATCCCAAGTTTCGAGCTGGTAAAAGGGCCCACGCGTATCCGGACGCGTTCCCCAACTGGCTCCTTCCCACTCTCCGTCGCGGTGATGCAATCGGGCAAGTGTGGCGAGCAGCAAGTTGCGCACTTCCGAGCGTTTCTCAGTCTTCAATCGATCGATGAGTTCGTCGACCACCTCGTCAGAGTGCATGCGCATGAGGGCGTGAGAAGCACCCTTGCGCTGCGCTGCGCCTGCATCCTGGGAAAAAAGAACTGCAATGGCTGCAGTCGAATTCTGAAGCTTGCCCAGGGCCTGAAAAGCCGTGTGAGCTAGGCGCGCATCTTCGTGACCCAGATTGGCCGCGATGGCGTCGCCCGTGTCCTGCAATCCTTGGCGCGCTGCTGCCACCATGGCTTCTAGGCGCGTGCGGGGATCCGGGCTCTTCATGCCATCGATCAGCACCTTGGACGGCGCCCCCCCTTGACCCCCTTGCGTGATCCGATCGATAGCCATATCACCGAGGGCACGCATGACAAAGGGAGCGAGTGAGGAATCCGAAGCCAAAGGCTCAAGCTTGGCCACCACCGCGGCAGCGCCTGCACTGTCGAGGCCTCGCTGGCTAAGGGCATAGAGAGCGGCCACCCGGGTGGAGAGCTCTTGACCACCATCCTTGGCCATCGAGAGGAGCAGGCCACTGGTCTCCGGCTTAAGCTCGCGGCGCAAGAGGGTGCGCTGGGCGGTCAGGGTTCGAATATGACTAGGGGAAGCGAGCAGGGCCACCAATTCGCCGTCACCCAACTGGTCAAAGTCAGGCAATGGCTCCGGCTGATAGCCGCTCGGCTGCACAGCAACGATGAAGCCCGCATCTGGACCAGCCCATTTAAATGTCGCTCCCTTCCAGCTCGCCTGGTAAACTCGGCTCATAGCGTCTACAGAGGCGTCCGTTGGGCGGCTCATCTTGATGAAAGGCTGCGGTTCGGCCACCTCTTTGAAACTAGCCCCAACGCGTTCCACCGAGTGCCGGAAGAGAGCGCCTTTACCCCAATCACAGGTGAAAGGACCACTATTCCACTCATCGGGAAAGCCCGGCTCGTCTATGTAGACAGCTCCACAGCCCGAGCCACCGCCATAGTCAGCCAGTGGATGGACGTGCTCGTCAGCAAAGTTCTTGTAGAGACGTGGATAGCCGTGATCCTCCAGTCCACTGAAATGGTGGAAACGCACATCCCAGCCACCGCCATCGTTGGTATTGTCCCGAGAAAAAATATCGAGCAAGGGGCTCGTCGGCACCGCAAGGATGTTCCGCGTTCCAGTGGCGAAGAGTTCCAACCCAGAGCCATCGGGACGAAAACGAATAACCCCTCCCCCACGATGCTGAAGCTCACGGCCATCTGAGCCCGTCGCTTTAACGAAACCGAAGTCGCCTCCCGCGATGTAGATCCAGCCATCGATGCCAAGCTCAATGTCGTTCGTCGTGTGGTCTGCGGGACGATCCGAAAAATCAAAGGCTATGTTGTCGATGAGACGCTTAGAATCCTCCGCAACGCCGTCGCCATCCTTATCGTAGAAAACCGAGATGTGCGGTGGATGCAGCAGGTAAAGACGATCGTGATCCCAGATGAGGCCACGTGGCGAATCGACCTCCTTGACGAACTCGGTCACCTCGTCGGCACGACCATCACCGTCTTTGTCACGCAGGCGAAGCACACGCCCACGCTTGGCTTCCCGACCGAGCGAGCCGTTGCCGTCGCTAGAAACGTAAAGATCGCCATTGGGGGCAGCAGCCACGAAAACAGGATAGTTGGCTGTTTGCGAGGGCGCAAACAGCGTCAGATCGAAACCATCGGCAGCAGATACGCCTTCGAGAATTTTCGCCTCTTCTTCTGGCGTCAGATCAACAATCATCGGCGTAATGTTGCCTTGCTTCTCGAGGCTGACACTCGCGGCCACCTCAGCTGAGGAGGACTTCTGCTCAGCCGGTTTGCCGCTCTCTGCATCCTGCCCATACAGAGTGTGACTCTCGAAAAAGAATATCGCAGCAGCAAGGAAAGAGACGGTAAGAAAAAGTCGATGACAATTCATGTATGTGGATCCAGTCGAGGAGAGGCGAACGGTAGCCTCAAAAATTGGCGTAATAGAGCAACTGCAATACCGCGTGTCACCGGCGTCATCGCGGATTCAACCCGCTTGCGGATAGAACGGTTACGAAAAAGTGCTCTAGAGTGCCCACAAAGCGCCTAGAGACACCAGGATACCATCGCATCTCTAGGGGATGACGGAAGGTGCAGCCTAAAAAGTCTTCACCTTTTTGGGGGAGCACTACCCACGCCCGCGACGGTGATCGATTTCCCCATCGCCATCCCGATCCTCACCATAGGGAACCTCGTTCTCAAAAAAGACGTCTTTACGGCGGCCTTCTTCGACATGCTCCGAGTAAACCTTGCGGTCGACCCGTTCCCCGTAAATTCGGTTGGCTTCCTGCAGACTTTTCTCGAGAGCATCGGCTTCAGTGCTCAGGGGGAATGAGGCGATAACCTTACCGTCCTGACCGAACTCATCTGCCTCGATGAGGTAGTAGCCTGGACTAGGGCTTGCCCCTTCGACATTCTTACTCCAGACCTCATCATTCTGACCTTGGGATTGATCCACGTGGAAGATGCCTGCAAGCTTATCATAGCTAAAGATAGATCCTATTCGACTCTGTAGTTTATCCGCATGGTGTCGTTCGGTAACAGCATAGAGAAGTAAGCGCTGATCACCCGCTGCCACATTAAGCGCCTGGCGAAAGGAATGAAAATCCTGCAAGACGGGCGCTCCATTGCTATCCCGTTGTTGGTAGCCCTCAGCAATTTCCTGCATATGAGCGACGATTTTTTCATCCGAACTATTACCGCGTCCACGATTTGGAGCGTCAGGGCCAAGTATCTGGCTTGGGCTGCGGCCGGTTCGAGTTAGGCGCTCCTCCCCATCTGGCGCGAGGATGCAGAAGGCTGTGTTGGCGAAACGGCCATCCATCAGCTCACGAATGAGCTTCTCATGCTCCTTGCTCTCGAAGGTTTCGAGACGAACAGCGACAAAGCTCTGGATGGCTTCTAAAAATTCTGGAGACGAGAACAAACTGTTCTGCGTGCGGGTGTAGCCCGGTCAGAACACACCAGAAATGCCGCTGCAGGTTGCTGCGGCGGACATGAAAAAAATAGGGCGATTGGAGCGCTCGGCCTCAGCGAGAGCCGTTTCCCAAGTGGTATACCAAGCCACCCCCGCCTCCCCCACTGCTTGCGGCGAGGCACCTATATCGATAGGGCGGACATGCTGGGAATAGGCGGAGCCTGCGGCAACGCTCCCTAGAAGGAACAAAGAACAAACGATTCGTTTCATCAAAAAGAGGAAACTCCCTGCGGCATCAATAGTTTCACACTTTTCCTTTTTCGAGGCGGCGCTGGACGAGATCAGGGCAAAAACCTTTTTGCCGAAGAACATCACAGCAGGCCTCGATCCGCATAGACTTAGCGGACGGACGAAAACCGAGTCGCCGCGTGATGCAGTCGATGAGGGTTCCCGTGTTTGCATCCTCGAACTCAACCACCTTGCCGCAATCCACGCAAATTAGGTGGTTGTGATCGGGTGAATCGACAAAGTTCGGATCGTAAACCCTTTCATCTCGCCCCAAATCTGTCTCACGAAGCAATCCGCTTTCTACTAACAGACCGATAGTCCGGTATAGCGTGGCACGCGAAGTCTTAGGGTCGATTTTTTTCGCCTTGGCCCACAGCTCTTCGGCCGTGAAGTGCTCATCAGATGCGAAGGCTGCTTTCAGGATAACATCACGCTGACCCGTCCGCCGCAAGCCTCGCTTGCGAACATAGTCGTCAAAACGCTTTTTGATGTCGGGATCCATAGATGATCCTGATTTTAGCGACCCTTTGCTATTTTCCAAACGGAATTTCCATCTACTTAGACACGCCAAATAATAGTTAGACAATCGATCTCATAAAGAAATGGCAAGTCTTCTGCTTCGGCATTTCATTCAAGAATATGGCCGAACTAACCCGATCTCCAATCCGCTTCCGTCCCGTCTACCAAACCCGTGTGTGGGGCGGGCGCACACTCGCTGAGAGCTTTGGGCGAAATCTTCCCGATGGGCAGCCCTATGGCGAATCATGGGAACTCTCTGCTCGAGCCGATGTGGACACGCTCATCGAAAATAGCAGCTTGGGGATACGCAGCCTCCGTGAGTTGTGGAAAGATAAGACGCAGCGCGCCCAGGTTTTTGGCCAGGACGCTCCTGACACAGAGGAGTTCCCGCTTCTCTGCAAAATTCTCGACGCTCAGGATAGGCTCTCCATTCAGGTGCACCCTCCGGCTGAGATCGCGCCCCGGCTGGGAGGAGAGCCAAAGACTGAGGTCTGGTATATCGCCGAGGCAGAGCCCGGGGCGGAGCTCTATGTAGGATTCAAAAAAGGAACCACAAAAAAGCAATTTGCCCAAGCTCTAGAGGAAGGCTCGGTCGAGGACTACGTCCATCGGATTCCCGTTTCGAGCGGTGACTACATTTTCATTCCCAGCGGTCGACTCCACGCCATCGGAGCTGGCTTGCTGATCTATGAGATTCAGCAAAGCTCGGACAAGACCTATCGAGTCTTCGATTGGAATCGAATGGGACTAGATGGGCAGCCTCGGGAGCTGCACATCGAACCCTCGCTGGCGTGTATCGATTTTGACGACTTCGAGCCTACCATGGATGGCGGTTCCGACAGTCATAGTCCGCTGCTTTGCGAATGTCCGCATTTCCGGCTGGAACGCCATCAACTGAAGGCCGACGAGTCCATAAGCTCAATCACCGACGGACGTTTCGCCATCATGACAGTAGTGAGCGGCTCATTGAGTCACGACGAGACGAAATTCCAGAAAGGTGATTTCTTCATCCAGCCTTTCAATGCCGACCAGGACGACTGTCCTTCAGCCGACACCGACACAACAGTCCTGCTTACGACGTGGGGGAAGTGAGCGGGTCGCCCTACTCCTCTCCACCACCACCGGCCGAGTTACCCAGCTCAGCCATTTCGGCTGGCAGCATCGCCTTGAAGCGTCCTTTATCGATGGCCTTCATATAAGCTTCTACCGGCGAAATTTGCCCTTCGATGAGCTTAGCCCAAATGGCATCATCCATAAACTGCATACCGTGCTCTGAACCGCCTGTGATGATATCTACCATCTTCTGCGTAGCGCCTTCACGAATAACGGAAGCGACCGCTGGCGTCGACACAAGGATCT
>JAHDIL010000001.1:1642-2228 GCA_020630835.1 Verrucomicrobiota bacterium | reverse complement strand
GACCAGGCTTATCGTCTCGCTTGAGAAGCAGCTGAGCAACAACACCACGGAGAGATCCGGCCAGCATGGTGCGCACCTGCGACTGCTGATCCGAGGGAAAAACATCGACCAGTCGATCCACTGTCTTCCGCGCATTATTCGTGTGGAGGGTGCCGAAAACGAGCATGCCTGTTTCAGCAGCTGTTAGAGCGAGTGAAATAGTTTCTAGGTCACGCATCTCACCAACGAGAACGATGTCGGCATCTTCACGCAATGTCGCACGCAAGCCATCGGCGAAAGTAGGGCAGTGAATGGGCACTTCACGCTGGGAAATGGTCGACTTCTTATTTTGATGCACGAACTCGATAGGCTCCTCAATGGTGACGATGTGTCGAGAATAGGTTCGGTTAATGTAGTCGATAAGCGCCGCCAGCGTCGTGGATTTCCCGGAACCAGTAGGCCCTGTTACTAGGACCATACCGCTGCGCAAATCACCGAAGCTCTCAACCGTTTTCGGAATATTAAGCTCATCGAGCGTCTTAATCTTCGTCGGAATAATTCGGAAGACAGCTCCAAGACCATTGGCCTGCTTGAAGTAGTTGCAGCG
>JAHDIL010000001.1:0-1632 GCA_020630835.1 Verrucomicrobiota bacterium | reverse complement strand
TGAGCATCCATCTCATAGGCGAAATCGAGGTCGCCCTTTTCGAGGTAACGCTCGTAAGCCCGCTCGTCGGCGATTTCGCGCAGCATACTGTCCATAGTGGCGTGGTCGAGAAGCCCCTCGGAGATGGCTTCGATCCCTCCGTTCAATCTCATTTTCGGAGGGCTCCCCTCGCTGAGATGAAGATCCGACCCGCCCGTGGAAACGAGATGCTTAAAATATGCGTCAATAGCAGCCATGAAATAGTTTGAGTAAAAAGTTAGCTTATTTGAATGATTTTAACCAAGGGCGGCGCGCACACTCGATGGATCTACCGCTCGGCTAATCGCCTCCTGTGGATCGATTTTTCCTTCGCGAGCCAGGTTAATCAGCGAATCATCCATCAGAACCATGCCTACGTTTTTCCCCGTCTGCATAACACCCGGCAGCATGAAGGTTTTACCCTCACGAATAAGCGAGGCGACAGCTGGCGTATTGACCAGTAGCTCGACGGCCAGCTCACGCCCCGTCCCATCAACTTTAGGCACAAGCTGCTGAGAAACGATCCCACGCAATGATTCCCCAACCATGATACGAATCTGCTCCCGCTGATCCGTCGGAAAAACATCCAGAATCCGGTCTAAGGTTCGAGCAGCCGTGTTGGTATGGAGGGTTGCGAGAACGAGGTGCCCAGTTTCTGCCGCCGTTATCGCCAGGGAGATAGTCTCGAGATCGCGCATCTCTCCGACCATAATAATATCAGGATCTTCACGAAGAGCGGCTCGGATCGCATTGGAAAAGCTCTCCGTATGGGTGTGCACTTCTCGCTGGTTTACGTGGCATCCGCGCGAATCAATTTTGTATTCGATCGGCTCCTCCAGTGTGATGATGTGGTCGCTGCGGTGGCGGTTAATGTAATCGACCATCGATGCGAGGGTAGTCGATTTACCCGATCCGACGGCTCCCGTAATGAGAACAAGCCCGTTATGGTATTCCAAGAGCGGCTTCACAGCATCCGGCAGGCCCAAAACCTCCATATCTCGCAGCTCGGTATCGATAACGCGGAAAACGATCTCGATCCCCAAGCGAGTTTTCACCACGGAGGCACGAAAACGACCAAAATCCGGCGAATAGGCAAAGTCAACATCACCGCGCTCTTCTAGCGTTCGATCCTTTTCGATGGGCAAGAATCCTTTAGCGAGGGACTCGGTTGCTTCGGGAGAGAGCATCTCGGCGTTCTCCCAAATGGGCATAAGGTTTCCGAAGCGCCTCCACTTCGGCTGTGAGTTAGGCGCTAAGTGGACATCAGAGACCTGGTATTGCTGAGCCAGCTTGAGGTATTCATCGACGTGGCCGAGCGGCGGAATAGTTTCAGACATGAAGGAAAAAGCAGTGTTTCGGTAAAATCTCCCAAAACTATCTAAATTCCTCGTTCTGTCGGCAAGCCAAAAAGAAGCTTTCTCAAGACTCTGATTTGAGGGCGTCAGCGCTACATCGCCAAAAAATTCGCCAACATAGTCTTCCCCTGCTGCGTCAAGATCGACTCTGGGTGGAACTGCACGCCTTCAATGTCGTGTTCGCGATGACGTAGACCCATCACGAGGCCGTCATTCGTCTCTGCGGTGATTTCCAGTTCGTCCGGTATCGAGTCTCGAT
>JAHDIL010000255.1 GCA_020630835.1 Verrucomicrobiota bacterium | reverse complement strand
TGATTGGCTCAGTTACGGGGTTCTCTGAGCTATTACTCATGGAAAATGGTCTTTCGCAGGAGTCCCATATCGGCTTGCGTCGTCTGCGTGAGTTTTCGCGGGAATTCGTAGTTCTGCTGGATGAGCAGAAAACAAGTGCTGGGTCCTACTAATAGGCCTAGCTTAGGTGATGTTTCGGATACTCACCTATCTTTACTGTTTCATTTCTGCAGGCGCCGTTTGTGAGGAGGGGGCGTGGGTGAAGCACACTATTGCGGAGTTTTCCGATGGTTGTCAGACAGCCCTGGCGGGCGACTTTACCGGTGATGGGCGCCCAGATGTCATCGCTAGCGCTAGCCGGAAGGTTTCGCTCTTCTCGGCTCCGAATTGGGAGGAAACCGTTCTCACTCGCTTTGTCGCGGCCCGAAGCGGGCGCGCTATCCATAGTGTGGTAACGGACGTTGATGGCGATGGCGATCTCGACTGGATCGGTGGAGCCCCTTTCGGCATTCCTTTTTGGTTGGAGAATCCGGGCGATGGATCTGGTGCGTGGGCGCGGCGCCCCATAGACGGGCCCATCGGTGGTATTCACTGCTTTCTCTTGGCTGACCTAGATGCTGACGGGCGCCAGGAATTGGTGTTAAATCATTTCGAGCCAAAGGGAGCACAGCCTGGACTGGGCAATTCGATTCTCGGTTACCAGATACCAAAAGAAGTAAAGAATACCGATCCGTGGCCCCGTTTCTTCATTGCAAAAGGCGATGCCAGAGGAGGTAGCCACTATTTCTCAGCATCTGACGTGGATGGAGACGGAGATCTTGATTTAGCAGATGTGGCAAAGGGGGACCCTTTCATCGGGGGGAATTGGTTTGCTTGGTGGGCCAACCCAGGTGAAAACGCTAATCTTTGGGTCACGCAGCCGAAGACAGGCTGGCAAAAAAGCATCATTAGTTCCGAGGAAACAGGAGCGAGCAACATCGAGCCAGCAGATGTCGATGGGGATGGAGATATCGACTTGATCGCCTCACGTGGGCATGGGGTAGGTGTTGTTCTTTTTCGATCTGACATAATCGAGGGCGTGGTTTCATGGTCAAAGCAGGAAATCGATCTGGAGTTGGATAAACCCCACAATTTGACAGTGGCTGATCTGGATGGCGACGGCGATATGGATGCCGCTGCCTGCGGTCGACTATGTGGACGCGTGCGATGGTATGAAAATAACGGGAGCGGTAAGTTCTCGATTCACGAGATTGGTGAGGGTCAGGAAAGCTACGACACACGTGCCTTCGACATGGACGCCGATGGAGATCTCGACCTCATTATGGCCGGCTCTAACGCAAAGAACGTGGTCTGGTATGAAAATCGGCTAACTCAGTGATGCCCATCTCGTAGGGGGATCTCGTAACTTCGCTTGCCAGAGAGCGCCCTTTACGTAGGGTCAAAGCATGACGGAGTGCCAGTGCTCCTTCTTTTGGACTTATGAACATTATCATAGTCGGAGCCGGAGAAATCGGTGCCCATTTTGCTGTTGCGTTGGCCGAAGAAAGCCACTCAATCACAGTAATTGAGTCTGATGTGGCTGTAGCAAACGATCTTCAGAACTACATCGATGCGCGAGTCCTTGTAGCAGATGGCACAGATGTCAGCGTTTTGGTTGATGCCGGGATCGTAGACTGTGATCTTTTCCTATCGGTGACTAGTGATAAAAATGTCAATATTGTCTCCGCTTCCATCGCCAAGCAGTTGGGCGCTAAGAAAACCATTGCCCGCGTCAGTCCTGCCATCGAGCGCGATCAACTGTTTCTAAACTGGCGGGCCCATTTCGCAATTGACTACATATTTAGCCCTGAGCGCTTAGCTGCGGTGGAATTGGCGAAGTTTGTTCGCTCCCCCAACTCGTCTTTAGTCGAGGAGATCGCCGGAGGATTCGTCGAGCTTCAGGGCGCAACGGTGTCGGCTAAGAGTCGGCATTTTGGCAAGCCACTTCGGGAAATCAGCTTTCCCGACCGCATTCGCATCGGCGTGATTATGCGCGGGGCAAAGAGCTTTATCCCGAAAGCTGAGGATATGCTCGTCGAGGGTGACCGCGTCTTTCTTTTTGGTGAGCCTCGCAAACTTGCTCCGACGATCCTCGAAATCGAGGGAGAGGCAAAGGATCAGGCCGAGCGCAACGTAGTCATTTTCGGCGGAGGAGAATACGGTTTCTCTGTTGCTCAAATGCTGGAGGAGGAGAATTGTCGTGTCCGCATTTTTGAACGTAGTCGCGAGAGGTGCGAAGCCTTAGGCAATCAGTTGAGTGGAGTTACCGTGCTGAATGCCGATGCGACCCGACTCTCTGAGATGAAGGAGGAGTGCATAGGCTCTATCGATTTCTTTATCGGTGCGACGGCTACAGATGAAGACAATGTTATGACCTGCCTACAGGCCCATAATCTGGGTGCTAGGCGCTGCTTGTCCCTGATTCACCGGTCGGATTACGCAGATACAATGAACAATTTTGGTGAGGCCTTAGGGATCATGGCTGCGGTCAGCCCTCGCGAAGCGACAAGAAAAGATCTCATGCGATTTATCACAGCTGACCGTTTTCATCTCCTGCATGAGTTGGGAGGGGCTGAGCTGATCGAAGCAACAGTAACGGAAAAAGCCCCCGTCGAGGGTAAGCAGGTGCAGGAAGTGCCCTGGCCCGATGATTGTGTGCTGGTTGCGCGCCTGCATGCCGAACACGGTTCTGTGCCCAAGGCTGATGAAGTCATTCAGCAGGATGATGCGCTCTATGCTTTCGTCATGGGACGACGTGCCAGACGGCGCTTTATCTCGCTGGTGACTGGGTGAGCGAGCTTTGACATGAACTTTGGCATTATCTTCAAAACTCTGGGAGTCATTGCACTGCTCGTCTCTTTTGGGATGGCTGGGTGTCTTGCCTTCGCTTGGATGGATTGGCACCGAGGGGTAGCTCTGGACAAAGAGTGGTCTGCTATTGTGGCGCTCTCAAAGAGCACGGGGATTAGTTTTGGCGTTGGTTTCTTACTAGCTGCGGCCTCATGGCGAAGCCGCAATGAGATCTATCGACGCGAAGGGCTGATCATTGTTGGTTTCAGTTGGTTGTTAGCGAGTGCCCTCGGAGCGCTGCCTTACGTGTTTTCAGAACCAAGCCTGAGCTTTGTTCCGGCGCTGTTCGAATCCGTTTCTGGTTACACCACCACGGGCTCTACCGTGATGAGTGATATCGAATCGTTCCCGAAGGCGATTCTGCTATACCGCGCTCTTACGCAGTGGATTGGAGGGATCGGTATCCTCGTGGTTTTCGTGGCTGTGCTGAGTTTTTTAGGCGTGGGAGGAAAAT
>JAHDIL010000254.1 GCA_020630835.1 Verrucomicrobiota bacterium | reverse complement strand
CACTGTTTATATTGAGGGAGAAGGAACGGAGCGGATTTTTCCTTTCGACCCGATGCCGAGGGTTATTCCGCATACAGAATGGGTGCAAATTGACGCTGGTTTACGGCAGCGGATCAAGGCGCTCAATGCCTTCTTAAAAGATGTTTACTCAGACCAGTCAATCTTTGAGGAATTTCCTGATCTGAAGCGTTTGGTGGAGAGCTCCAAGCATTTTCGCAAAGAACTGCATGGTGTGGATCTCCCGCACGATATCTACGTTCACATCTGTGGATCAGATCTGATTCGTGGCGATGACGGGCAATACTATGTGTTGGAAGACAACGGTCGCTGCCCCTCTGGTGTTTCTTACATGATGGAGAACCGCGTCGCGATGAAGCGCTCCTTCCCCGAGTTGTATCGGCGTCTAGGTGTGGAAAAAGTGAGTCATTACCCGGATGAGTTGGCTAAGATGCTCCGATCTGTTACCCCGCGCCAGCAGGCGGAACCGGTAGCGGTGCTGCTGACCCCGGGCCATTTCAATAGTGCATATTTCGAGCATACCTTTCTAGCGCAGCAGATGGGAATTGAGATAGTCGAGGGGCGCGACCTAGTTGTGGAGAACGACCGTGTCTACATGTATACAACTCAGGGCCTTGAGCAGGTTGACGTCATCTATCGCCGTATCGATGATGCCTTCCTTGATCCGGAGTATTTTCGCCCGGATTCGGCGCTTGGGGTGCCGGGACTTATGCGAGCTTACTTGGCTGGAAACGTTAATCTAGTCAACGCGGTTGGGACGGGCATTGCTGATGATAAGGCAACCTACGCCTTCGTTCCAGACATGATTCGCTTCTATCTGGGCGAGGAGCCGATCTTGCCTAATGTAAAAACCTATCTGGGATCAAATCCAAAGGACCTTCAATACATGCTCGATAACATCGACCAGCTAGTTATCAAAGCTGTTGATGAAGCAGGAGGCTATGGCATGCTGGTCGGTCCTGCTTCCACTCCAGAACAATGCGAGGTATTTCGCGAGAAAATTCAAGAGTCTCCTCGTGGCTTTATCGGGCAGCCTACAATTGCTCTTTCTCGCCAGCCTACGTTCTGCGACGGAGTCATCGAAGGACGGCATGTTGACCTGAGGCCTTTCGTTCTCAGTGGTGAAGAAACGGTGATTGTGCCAGGTGGCCTCACGCGGGTGGCTCTAAAAAAAGGTTCTCTCGTTGTGAACTCCTCTCAAGGCGGAGGGAGTAAGGATACCTGGATCCTTCGTCAGTAGTTTTATAGCTCTCTATTATGCTCTCGCGTGTCGCACAAAATGTTTATTGGCTAGGTCGCTATTTGGAACGAGCAGAAAGCTTAGCGCGTCTGGTTTTGGCCCACCAGTCGGAGTTAGTAGATGCGACCTCTGCGGGATCGGTTGATCTGGATTGGCATCCGCTACTGGAGGCAACGGCGATGGGGGATGCGACCTCTCATGAGGATGTTATCACCTACATGGTCTCGTCCTCGGCGAATCCTGACTCTGTTTTTAACTGCGTCTTTCAGGCTCGGGAGAATAGTCGCGCGGTGCGCGACAAGATCTCGGATGAAATGTGGCTTCAGGTGAATAGCCTTTGGCTGGATCTCAAGCAGATGTCACAAGACGGTTGCTTGTCTTCTCACGAGAAAAACAACCAATTTTGTCAAACGAGCATCCAATCGATTTTGGCTATGCGCGGTTTGCAGGCTACTGCTCTGCCTCGGGGAGAGACATACTTATTTCTCGAGCTGGGTTCTTTACTGGAGCGTGCCGATAAGGTCAGCCGTTTAGTCGACCTGCCGCATTTTATTCGGGAGAAAAGCTCCTCGGCCACTTGGAATACAATGCTGAGAGCTTGCGACGCTATGTCCGAGTATCGAGAGATGTATGGGGGCGAGGTTAACGGAGGCAACGCTTCCAGTCTCCTGCTGTTTTCGACGAATTTTCCCAAATCAATTCGCTTTTGCGTTCGTGAGATCGATGAGAATATTACCGCCATCTCCACCAGGCGACGAGGCGAGGCCTTCGACGAGGTCGAGCGCACCATAGGCTTGCTCTCGGCACGTCTCGACTTCATGGCCCATGACGAAGTGAAAGACATGGGGCTCCACTGTTACGTGGATAGCCTTCAGAGAGCGTTTAACCAGCTTGGCGAGGCCATAGAGAGACGTTACTTTTATCTTACAAAGAAAACGTCGCGCATGCCAGTGCCACAGTCTATAGCAGACAATGTTCAGCAGTAATCCCCCCCCGGGGTGTGGCTGTTACCGATTCCTCTTATCATGGCTATCCATGCTTCCATAACTCATCGCACTTCCTATCAATACGACAAAGAGGTAAAAATCTTCCCACAGGTGGTCCGCTTGCGTCCGGCTCCGCACTCTCGCACGCCCATCTTGTCTTATTCTCTGACCATCCAGCCAGCGGACCATTTTATTAATTGGCAACAGGACCCCTTTGGCAACTACCTAGCGCGCATTGTTTTTGAGGAGCCGGCGGACCACTTTGAGGTCCTTGTGGAAGTGTTGGCCGACCTAACGCCGATCAATCCATTTGATTTTTTTCTCGAAGATTCGGCACAGAAGTTTCCATTCACCTACGAAGAGGAACTGGCGCAGCAGCTTCAGCCCTATCTGAAAATCACGGACAAGACTCACGATCTTGAGGAGCTGCTTGTCAAAGCTCCGCAGAAAAAGGTTGATACCAATGATTTCCTCGTTGCTGTCAATCAGCTCGTTTATGAGCGACTTGCCTACAGTTTGAGGTTGGAGCCTGGCGTGCAAACATGTGAAGAGACTTTGGAGAAAGGCTCGGGTTCATGCCGGGATTTTGCATTTCTGTTAGTTCAGCTCCTTCGTCGACTAGGGTTGGCGGCTCGTTTTGTATCCGGCTACCTTGTTCAGCTTGTCGAGGACGAGGAGCCAACGAATGGCACGGTAAAGCTGAAGGAGGATTTCACGGATCTCCATGCGTGGACAGAGGTCTACGTCCCTGGTGCCGGATGGATCGGACTTGACCCGACTTCGGGCTTGTTTGCGGGTGAGGGCCACATTCCGCTGGCAGCCACACCCGAGCCTGGAAGCGCAGCGCCGATTTCTGGAGCCACAGGTAAATGTGAGACGGAGTTCTCCTACGAAAACGTTGTCAAACGCGTGCATGAAGACCCGCGCGTCACACTACCCTATCCGGAGGGCGAATGGGATCGGGTGGATGCTCTGGGCAAAGAGATCGATGCCGAATTTGCTAGAGAAGGGGTAGGACTAACGATGGGAGGCGAGCCTACTTTTGTTTACGCTAAAGACATGGCGGGCCCAGAGTGGAATACTGAGGCGGACA
>JAHDIL010000253.1 GCA_020630835.1 Verrucomicrobiota bacterium | reverse complement strand
GGAAGAGCAGGTTAAAGAATACCGGGAGAAGCACAAAGAGGCTTCCCAGCCTGATCGTGCTGCCCTTGCCACGCTCGCCGAGGAGCTAGCTAAAGCCGGAGAAGCTGAGTAGATCTCTACGTAAACTCTTTTAAAGTAAGAAAAAAAGCTGCTCCGGATGGAGCAGCTTTTTTGTTTTCTGTGAGAAGTTGAATGGGTAAGGACGCTTATTTCAGCTTCCAAAGCTCGATATCATCGATTACTGCGTTTCGCGGAATAGACAGCCTAAGTGTGGCTTTTGTCGGGTGCGCAATGCCAGATGATGTGAAAGCGGCAGCGACGTCGCCATCGATAGAGACTGTCATCGTATCTGCTTTGATAGTGACTTCCAGCTCTCGCCAATCTCCTGCTAGTTCGGATTCTGATTCCGTAGTGTAGATTTTTTCGCGAATAAGCTGTTTTTCGTCTTCTGACATTTTTTGACCAGCAGCTCTTTTTTTGCGTAGGTCAATTCTCATCGGGCCATCTTTCAAATCCTTTATCTGCAGGTTGTTGTTGCTGATGACTGCCATACACAGGTGTCCCGCGTGGACTTTTTTATAGGACAGGTCAGCAAAGTTGATCCCTAGTTTATCTTTTTTATCTTCCAGCTTGAAACGCATTTTTACGATTCCATCGGTGAAGCCAAGTGGATGGGTTACGGAGACAGCGTGATCGGCTGTTTCATGGATGAACACGCGCATTGTCCCGTCGCCCAGATCCGTCTGCTTATTGCCCTTAGCGCGCGTGCGGCTATTTGTCCCCCAACCATTGCCGAGTTCATCTTTCTCCTCCTGAGACTCATTCCGGTCGAAGGTATCTGAGAAGAGGAGTTTGGGTTCCATCGCGAGGCTAGTAGCGGCAGCGACAAGGAGAGTGGCTAGGACGGGGATAGGAAAAAGACGAAAAGAGTGACTCATATCAGGAACGGTAGAAAGGCGTAAGGAGAGCTACAAGTCCGCATTCGTGGAGGACTGTAACGACTGGGAGACAAAAGACGATGAAAAGAATAGGCGACGCTTACCTGATATGGCTAGGCTGATAGTGGGGTGTCCTACGGAGATAAAAGAGCAGGAGAACCGGGTTGCTCTCACTCCTGGTGGAGTGCGGCAATTGGTGCGCAAGGGAATTGATGTTGTTGTCCAATATGGGGCTGGGAAAGGGGCTGCTTACGGAGATGATGAATACGAAACTGCCGGAGCTCGCCTGGTAAAGACGGCACAAGAGTTGTTTGCGTCTGCCGAGCTCATTGTCAAAGTTAAGGAACCGCAGGGGCAGGAGATCGAATTGCTTCGTCCTGATCACGTTCTGTTTACATACCTGCATCTAGCAGCTTCTGAAGAACTAACCCGTCGGTTATTGGAGCAGGGCGTTACGGCGATTGGCTATGAAACGGTCAGGAAAGGGGGGCGGCTTCCTTTGCTTGAGCCGATGAGCGAGGTCGCGGGTAGGATGAGTGTGCTTGTAGGTGCCTATCACTTAGCTAAGCACGCTGGAGGCAGAGGGACTCTTCTGGGCGGTGTTCCTGGCGTTCTTCCTGGGCGGGTGACCATTTTGGGGGGTGGAACCTGCGGAGTGAATGCCGCGAAAGTCGCAACTGGAATAGGGGCGCAGACCACTATCCTCGAACTGAGCAGCGAGCGAATGACTTGGCTGGATACTGCCCTGCCGGCGGCACGGACACTATACAGTAGTGAGGCCGGACTCGTCGATCTGCTGCCAGATACTGATCTGCTTATAGGAGCTGTTCTCGTGCCTGGTGCTAGGGCGCCAAAATTGGTAGATCGAGATATGTTGCGCTTGATGAAGCCTGGATCAGTGCTGGTCGATATAGCGGTGGACCAAGGCGGGTGTATCGAGACAACCCGCCCGACCACTCATGAGAGCCCCGTATTTACTGAGGAAGGCGTCATTCACTACTGTGTGGCGAATATGCCGGGAGCCTTCGCCAGGACATCTACGCAGGCTCTTACTAGCGTCACTCTCCCTTATGTTGAAAAACTCGCTCTCTCAGGCGTCGACGGAGCTGTTGATGCTCAAACTGAGTTGGCCGGTGGTATTCAGATCGCAAATCACACACTGCTTTGTGCTCAAGTGAGAGCGGCTCATGGGATCTCGTGAGCTAGGTCTGTCTCCCATCTCACGCTTTTATGTCGGCAAAAGCTCTCGACAGAGGGCTATCTGGTGGCGATGATCGAGCCATGTCTGCAGAGATTCAGTTTGAAAAAGAGGTTGAGGAGTTTCGCCAAATCTTCGGAGACCTGATTGCTGAGATAGAGAAGGCAATCGTCGGTCATGGAGAATTGGTAGAAGACACGCTGGTGGCGATTTTCTCCAAAGGCCATATCCTGTTAGAGGGTGTTCCAGGGTTGGGGAAAACTTTCCTCGTGCAGACTATCGGTCAGGTAATGGGGCTGCAACCAGGCCGAGTCCAATGCACGCCAGATCTCATGCCGGCCGATATTCTTGGGACGCAGATCGTTAATGAAAACGAGCAGGGGCGGCGCGTGCTCCATTTTGAAAAAGGGCCAGTCTTTGCAAATTTACTTCTCGTGGATGAGATCAATCGAGCGACGCCAAAAACTCAAGCTGCCCTGCTAGAAGCGATGCAGGAGGGGAGCGTCACCGCAGGCAACACACGCCCGCTCCCTTTTTCCTCATAGCTACCCAGAACCCCATGGAAATGGAGGGGACATACCCGTTGCCCGAGGCGCAGGCGGATCGCTTCCTGTTTAAACTTAATGTGCCTTTTCCCGACAAAAAGACCCTTGTAGAGATCTCAAAGCGCACAGCTGGCTTTGCGAAGGCTGAATTGCGGGAGATCATTAGCGCTGAGCAAATTGAAAAATTTCAGAAAGTCGTCTCGGAAATCGCCGTGGCAGATGGCATAACGGAGGCTGCAGCCGACCTCATTATCTCTACACACGCGGATAGCTCAGAGGATGAGGATGTGCAGCGCTTCGTGCATTATGGCGCGGGGCCTCGGGCACTGCAGTCTTTCATCCGTGCCGCTAAAGTATACGCTATCCTTAGGGGTGGTTTCGCGGTGGCTCGGGAAGATTTGGTGAAAGTGGCTCGCCCGGCGCTGCGTCATCGCATGATCCTGAACTTTCAGGGTGAGTCTCAAAGCCTGGATCTCGATGCGGTGATCGATCGGCTCGTCGCAAAAGCGATTGACGGCTGAGGTGAGACGCTCTCTGCAAGTGAGTTGCATTAGCGGCGTCGCAGGGTAGCTTAAGCGCTCTCTACTACTCCAGCATCCACCAATGACAGTTGCAGCACCTATCCCTTCGACACCTCTTCCTGTTACCGTTCTTTCCGGCTTTT
>JAHDIL010000252.1 GCA_020630835.1 Verrucomicrobiota bacterium | reverse complement strand
TGGGACAGACGTGCGAACGGTCATTCACTTTTTTACCAGTGGGACGGCTTATGAAATATAACAGCCGCTATAGTCACTTTCGAAACTCGAAGACACCCAATTACTACCTACCCCACTCTTCCGCACTTAGCGGCAGCTCGTTGAGTTCAACGCGTGCTTCCCGCCATGTCGGGTAGTTCTCTTGCAGAATAGCCACGAATCCCTCGCTGTGAGTCGGTTCAATCAGGTGGGCCATTTCATGAACAACCACATACTCGAGTAAATCTTTCGGCTTTTTCACCAGCTCCGTATTGAGGCGAATATTACCGACCTTGTGATTGCAGCTTCCCCACTTGGTTTTCATCCGTTGAAGGAAATAGTCGGAGACAGTCACTTTTAGCTTTTTCTCCCACTTCTTGATGAGTGGCGGAATGGCCTCATGGAGAAGACCTTTGTGCCAATTGTGGACTACCTCTTCACGCTTTTGGAGTGAGCTTCCAGGCCGGACAGTCAGCATAATTCGTTTGTGATCCAGAGATACGCCAGGTTTCGCTTGCTCATACTTCACCGTCATGAGATACCGACGCCCCCAAAGGTAATGGCTTTCGCGTTCGACATATTCTCTTGGCGTCTCACGGGCTTGATTCGCCAGCTTATCTTGCTGGTCACGGATCCATCCGAGCTTGGAAATTGCATACGCCCTCGCGACATCGAGTCTTGTGCTCGATGGTGCCGCTAGTGTAACGCGCCCATCCGGCGGATGAACCGAAAGGTGAACATTCTTGATGTCTTTCCGCGTAACCGCGATAGAGAGTTTTCCAAGCTTAATGGTTTCCGTCATCAATATCCGGGTTGTTCTTTGATGATCTTGAAGATCTCCTCTGTAGCTTCACGATCTCGATCCAAAAGCCGAAACAGGACATTCAGAACTTCCCTCTCCCTCGTCTCATCCCCTTTCCAATCAGCCGGTGCCCCATCGCGCATCGCTCGATCAATTTTCATGGTTAAAGTCAAACGCTCGTCGCCATAAGAAGGATCAGGGATCTCTTCAAGATTATCTTCATCCGGGGTGCTTAACACAGGCTCGAATAGCCGATCCGGAAGATTACGGTAAACGGCAATGGCTTCCGGATTCCTGTTCAGTTGGGTTGGCACACCAGCTGAAGCATGTCCCGAAGCGAGTTTCTTTACTAGATCCTCCGCCCGTTTAAGAAATTTTTCATAGGACTCCGTGTCATCCCGCTTCTGCTGAATCAGATCGTCCAACAATTTAGACATTTCGGCGTAAAACCTTGGATCGGCGAGTTGTTCCCGGATAATGGTTTTTCGCACATTGTTGATGATCCCTTCCGCCACTGCATTTTTCGATAAATTCCCCTTTTGATTGAGTCTTTTCGCAATCGCATCATGAATCCCGGTTTCGACAATTAGCTGAGTAAGAGATAGGGAATCTAAGTCTCCCAATTCCGCAGGTTGATCCGCCTGAATGTAGGTGTTAATCAAATGCCGCATGTCAGCCTCATATGGCTTGAGGTCGAGTTGCTCCCCCGAATGCTGCTTGATAGCCTGCCGGACTTCGGTAAAAAAAGCGGTTTCCTTTTGCAATGTTGCGATCTCGGATTGGGGATAGCCTGCTTCAGTCAAATCCGATGCGATGGCTGCATACGCCCGAAGAAACGTCACGGTGGCCTTGTAAAAAGAGATACGTAGTTGCTCCGTCTCGGTGAGAGCATTTGGCTCATAGGCATCGCCACAGAAGTAGCGGAGGTATTGCTCGATTTCTCTCGGTTCCTCTACAGGCTCGCAAAGATAGCGCAGAGCTTCGCGAGCGGTATCGAGCTTTTTCCTGCCTTCTTCCAGCCAGCTCCGAACCGACACATTGCCGTCTGTGCCGTCCTCATCGACTTCCAGTTCATCGGAGGTATAAACGGCAATCGCATTCTGGACATCATGGAACAGCTCCTTGAAATCGACAATGTGGCCGTATTCCTTATCATCACCATCGAGACGATTGGTACGGCAAATCGCCTGGAATAGAGTGTGATCATGCATCTCGTTATCGAGATAGATATAGGTGCAAGACGGTGCATCAAAACCCGTCAAGAGCTTGCTGACAACAATCAGCAACTTGCAGTTGGCGGGCTCGTCGATAAAACGCTGCTTTGTCTTGTCCTCGTAGTCTTTGGTCGTCTGATCCGGTTCTAATACCTGCTCGGTATAGGTATCAAATTTGTACCGCTCGTCGCTGTCAGCCCGCTCCCGTGAAATGGCATTGTGGTTAGGCTGGTAGGAAGTGATGACTCCACAATACTTTCCAAAGTTCGTGTTCTTGAAAAGTCGATAGTAGTGGCAGGCATCGTAGATCGAGGCCGCAACCAGGATGGCAGTGCCCCGGTTGTTGTTGAGCCGTTGCTTCAGCGCGAAGTCTTGGATAATGCTGGCAACGATACGTTGCTTACGTTCACCTGCACTCATCAGTTCCTCCATCGTTGCCCAACGTTTACGGAGAATGGCTTGCTGAAAATTGTTCAGCCCCCGTGTCTTTTCTTCGAACCACGCATCGATAGATTCCTGCGAGGTGAGCCGCTGTGGCACCGCACGGGCTTCATATTTCAAGTCAAGGACGACACCGTCAGCAACCGCTTCGTTGAACTTGTATTTGTGAATGTAGGTTCCAAATACCTCCCGCGTCGTTTTTCGGTCTTTGCGCAAAAGAGGAGTCCCTGTGAAGCCGATGAAAATGGCGTTTTCCATCCACTTCTTCATCTGCTTGTTCATATCGCCCCCTTGAGTGCGGTGACACTCATCGACGAAAATGTAAAAGCGTCCATGGACAGGTGGCGGTGTGCTCTTGAGATCGGGTTCGAATTTGTGAATCAGAGCACAAAGCAATCGTGGATTAGGCGCTCCAAGCTTTTCAACAAACTCCGTCCGCGAAGTAATTCGAGGGGAAGCCGCTTCCTCACTGATCACGCCAGCATTCCGCATCACGCCTTCGATTTGCTTGTCCAGTTCATCACGGTCGGTGACTATCAACACACGACTATTGGGATCGTGCTCCAGCAGCCACTTGGCGAGCAACACCATGAGAATACTTTTCCCACTTCCCTGGGTGTGCCAGATCACTCCGCCTTCTTGCGACTCCACTCGGTTTTGAGCTTCTTTGAGCCCGAGATACTGATGCACACGCGGCACCTTCTTGATTCCACCATCGAAGATGACACAGTTCCGAATCAGGTCGAGCAATCGGGCTTTCTCACACATTTGGGCGAGAGGCTTGTCGAGAAGATACTCCGCAGCCGGAGGATCTTCGGTCTCTTCTTTCCAGACCAGAAAATATTTCTCCGGAGTTCCTGTGGTTCCGTAGCGCAGCCCCTGAGAGTCATTTCCAGCAAAGACGAACTGAACAGTGCTGAAGAAATGTTTGTTGAAAATTTCATCCTGGTTGGTGTCGAGCTGGCGAATTCCGTCAATCACATCGACCGAGCTGCGCTTTAGTTCAATCACACCGATAGCGAGGCCGT
>JAHDIL010000251.1 GCA_020630835.1 Verrucomicrobiota bacterium | reverse complement strand
TCAATTCGTGCCGTTGGTATGTCACCATTTTCAATACTTCGCCGCACAACTATAAAGCGCGGGTCATCGGGCGAATCGGAAGGCCTGTCGCCAGCCATCTCAACAAGAATCCCTGGATTATCCTGAACTGCCACCAGCATAGCTCGGCGCTTTCTCTCAGTTTCCTCACGCTTCTTGGCAACAAAGCTGTCATACCTCGCCTGAATCTGCTGTTTGAAGTCCGTTTCTTCGACTGGCAAGGTCTCCCGCAATTGCGGGTTTCTCGGACTGGTCACCGCAAGCTGATTCCCAATCAAGTGCAGGGGCTTGAGAGGCGTGCCCGGTTGAATCATACTCGACCCGATAACCTTGCCATCCACAATGAGCTGGAAGGGAATGGTGCGGGAGGATGTAACGACATCAGGAAAGGCATTTTCAGGAACGTCTCGCCAATTATCGGTGATTTCGAGAAGCGAAGGAATTTTCGGCATCGGCAGCTCCTTGGCGATAAGCTTTTCCGTCTCGCTCATACCTGCGTATGGATCAGGTTCAGCAGAGCTAGGCGGCATGGGCCGATCGGCTGGCTTGGCGACAGGCGGCTTTTGCGGTTTCTTTACCACTTCGACGACCTTGGGTGCCTCTCTCTGCTCTTCGTCCTGGATAAGTTCATCGAGCTGGTCACTAAGAGACTTCGTCTCGACAACGGAAGACTGTTTCTGAGAATAAAAATAGTAAACCCCAGCACCGAAGGCGCAGACTGCGAAAATGAGCAACAAACTCTTCATGAATCACGAGGAATTACAGGACCGACAGGATTTTGGCAAGGATGGAATATTAGTGTGCAGAAAACGACGAGCATAGAGAAACGGAGCACCGGCTTCTTGTGGCGGGACATTTCACCCCGGGCGGCCCCGCCATATACTGACTCACCTACAGGCAACGCTTAGAACGGGAAAAATCCCCGTCTAACAGGCAGAATTCGCCCCATCGGCGTGTCTTCGTCAGACATAAACCTTGCCCGCTTGGGGATATACACTTGTTTTGCCTCGCCTAGGTTGGAATAATAACAGAAATTACGCTGAAACAAAAATTTTCCTATGAAGTCCCTCTGGTCAAACTCCGAAGCCAAATCTTTTCGTGGCGATCTAGCCACACGCGTTTACACCTCTCGCCTGCTGGGAGCCAACCCTGAGCTCGTTCTCCATGGTGGCGGCAACACTTCAGTAAAAACAACGGAAAAGGATTTCTTCGGCACGCCTACAGAGGTGCTCTACGTGAAGGGCTCTGGCTGGGATCTAGGCACGATCGAAGCCGAAGGATTCGCCCCAGTCCGCATGGATGCTCTGCTGAAAATGGCTGAGCTAGATTCCCTCAGCGATCCCGTGATGGTTAAGCAGCAGCGCGCTGCCATGCTGGATCCCGGCGCCCCCAACCCCAGCATCGAGGCTATCCTCCACGCAGTGATTCCACACAAATATGTGGATCACACCCATGCTAACGCGGTTGTCGCGCTAACCAATCAGAAAAACGGCAAGAAGGCCGTCGAAGAAGTTTACGGCGACCGCGTGCTTGTGATCCCTTACGTAATGCCCGGATTCGATCTGGCCAAGGTAGTAGCTAAAGCACTCGCCAAGCATCCTAACCCAAAGGAACTCGAAGGGTTGATTCTCATGAACCATGGGATATTCACGATGCACGACGATGCAAAGAAGAGCTACGAGCTAATGATCCAACTCGTTAGCGAGGCTGAGGAATACATCGCTGAGAAGCTTGGCAAGAAATACAAAGCGCCGAAGGCAAAAGCAAAAGAGGATCTACTAAACCTTTCACTGATCCGTAAAAAAGTCAGCGAACTAAAAGGCTCACCCGTCATAGCTAAGATTGATCAAAGCGCCGAAGCCATTGGATATTCGGTTCGTGACAACATCGACAAGCTAGCCATTCGTGGACCACTTACCCCAGATCATACTATCCGGACGAAGCGCACACCCGTTGTGGTGGGACCTAAGGTCGAGGCCTCTCTGGATAAGTTCGCCACTGACTACGAAAAGTATTTTGAGAAATACAACAGCGGCGAAACTATGCTCTCACCGGACCCAAGGTGGGCGGTGTGGAAAGGTCAAGGAACTATCGCTTTTGGAGCCACCGAGAAGGAAGCCGGTGTGCTGCATGACATCTCCACCCATACATGGAAGACCGTAGGTATGGCAGAGGATGCCTTCGAGGGCGGCTGGAAAGCGCTGCCGGCTGGTAAACTCTTCGAGATCGAATATTGGGAACTGGAGCAAGCAAAGTTGGCCAAAGGCGGCAGCGCCCCTGCCCATCAGGGCAAAGTGGCGATCGTTACTGGCTCAGCTGCGGGGATTGGTTTCGCCTGCGCGCAATCTCTGGCGGAACAGGGCGCCAAGGTGATCGGTATCGACTTGAATCCTGACATCGAAGCCGAGATGGCGAAAATCGGCGCCATTGGAATCGTAGCCAACTTAACGGATGAAAAAGCTGTTAAGAAGGCGGTTGAGTGGACAGTGCGCACGTTTGGTGGACTCGATATCCTGGTGAGTAATGCAGGGATTTTTACCGCAGGAGCCTACCTGGATGACCTCGAGCAGACCAACTGGGACAAGTCTATGGCGGTCAATCTGACCTCTCATCAGAAGCTCCTAAAATACACCATTCCATTTCTGAAAAACGGGATCGATGGCAGCATAGTCCTCGTCGGCTCTCGCAACGTCAACGCTCCAGGAGCGGGGGCAGCGAGCTACTCCTGCGCTAAGGCCGGTCTTACCCAACTCTGCCGAGTGGCCGCTCTCGAACTCGCCCCATTTGGCGTGCGTTGTAATATTATACATCCAGACGCAGTCTTCGACACGAAACTCTGGACGCCAGAGAACCTCAAGCGTTCTGCCGAGCGCTATGGTATGACAGTCGAAGAATACAAGACGCGAAACCTGCTCAAAACAGAGATCAAATCCAAGGACGTAGGCAATATGGTTGCAGCCATGGCTAGCCCGCTCTTTGGTAAAACAACAGGGGCACAGGTGCCTGTTGATGGGGGCAATGATCGTGTGATCTAGCTTTTTTCTAAACCTGCGGGAGACAGCGCTTTCAGCCACTGCTTAAAGAGCCAGGAGGTGCTGCCCCTCGCGAAAACTTGCCTATCCCAAAGCCGGCCTTGTTTCCGGTGGGTGCAGTTGGCAACGTGAAAGCCTCGTTTCGTAAGAGGCGAAGGCTAGGCTTTCAACAGGTCACGATTCATCACGACATAACGCACCCCAGACCATGCGGTAATGGCAAAGCTCGCCCAGATCAAAATCTCGCCGAGCAAATCGATCCATGCCGGACCATCCTGCGTCATGAGCTCCGCCTGCTTCGCTCCAAGTATCAGCAGCCAATAAATTATGGTGACGATTTGAATGGTCGTTTTGTATTTGCCCAATTTCTCCGCTGCCAACACCTTACCCTCTGCGGTTGCCAGCAGTCGAAGGCCGGTAACCAAAAATTCGCGCGTCAGGATAGCAACTGTAATCCAGCCAGCGACTACACCGAGCTCAGTCAGCATAACAAAACCAG
>JAHDIL010000250.1:1020-3581 GCA_020630835.1 Verrucomicrobiota bacterium | reverse complement strand
AATATTGCCGAAGAAATCCATATATCCCACGGAGGCGCTCATACTGTCCCACGTGCACCAGTTCATGCACGAGCAGCCCAGTTGAGGAGGCATGCACGGCCTCGATGTAGATGCCGTAGCCCGCCGTTAAACCGCTGGCCGAAAAACCGTCAGCCACACGCCATTTCTGCAGCATGCGCACGAACTTGTGAAGCGGGTAAGGCACCTCAGGCACGATGAGGACGCGCACTAAATCCGGGCGCTTAACCCCAGCTCTGCGAGCTAGCGTTATTTCCCCGCTTTGCAGTGGCCGCCCAGCACTGAGGATTTCTCTCTCATAGGCTCGTATCCATATTGTGCCGCACGCAGCTCCGAGGAGAGCTAGCGGTCGACACAGAAAAGATGGGATCATAGGGAGAAAGAGCGAGTATTCCTGCTCAGCGAGCGCTTTGCAAGAGCTTGGCAAACTGCTTTTCAACGCTTCCGAGCTTTCCCAACCGCTAGAAACGTGCTCACTATTCCTACATGAAGGTTTTCTACGAGAAAACACCGTTCCTGGATTTCATTGCCAACAGCCAACGGACTGGAGAATACCGGGCCCTCGTTCCGACCATGGGCGCTCTTCACCGAGGGCACACCAGCCTGATGGATCATGCTCGAGCTCATGTTGACGGAGGGGCTCATGGCTACGCACGAGGCCTCGTCGGAGCCAGTATCTTTGTTAACCCTACCCAATTCGGGCCAGATGAGGATCTAGATGCCTATCCAAGAACGCTCGAGAATGACCTACGATCTTGCGAAAGCGCCGGCGTCGACTTTGTTTTCGCTCCGAACAAACCAGAGGAAGTCTATCCAGCCGATCCCTCGATCACTATCTCCGAGGATGCCCTATCGCCTCGCCACTGCGGCCGAGAACGCCCCGGACATTTTGATGGCGTGTGCCTGGTTGTCGCAAAACTGTTCCACCTCTTTCAGGCACATGCGGCTGTCTTTGGCGAGAAAGATTTCCAACAACTAGCCGTCATTCGACGGATGGTGCGAGATCTCGACTTTCCTATCGATATACTAAGCGGCGCGACTGTGCGAGAAGAGGATGGTCTGGCTCTCAGCTCTAGAAATGCCTACCTATCTGCCGAGCATCGGGCGCTCGCGCCGCGCCTTTTCGCCGAGCTGAAAAACTGTCGGACTCGCTGGGAGGAGGGAGGATACGAATCTTGGCAGACGGCAGAACAAGACCTGGCGGCTCGGCTAAGCGCCATCCCAGAAGCCTCGGTGGACTATGCCCATCTAGTCGATGCAGCCACTCTAGCCGCACCGTCCCGTTCGGATCTTCTGCCAGAGGATTATCGCGTCCTCGCCGCCGTTCGCTTTGGCAAGACGCGGCTCATCGACAACGTATAACTCGAGCGCTCACCCTGTAACCTCGCGGATCACGCCACGCACTCTTTCGGGCAGCGTCGTCGCGTTCTCCCAAATCGCTTGGGCAAATTGCCGCAGTGTCGCCGACTGGGAAATCGCCACCAGCATCACCGAAATTATCGCCAAGTTTACCAAAAAGGTGACCGTGTAGGAGAACAGCTTTCCATTCTGGGTGATATCAGACTGCTCGCGCCGCATCATGAAGACGGTAAAACTAATGTGAAACATCCATGTCAGTCCGATGAAAAAGTTTAGATAGATGAGATGCTCCGGCTGAAAGTCGAACCAGAGCCACTCCACAGCACCCCATGCCAACATGAGAAGAGCCGTGTAAAAAGGAAAGAAGTAGGGCGAAAGGGAGATGAGAAAATTTGTCCGGTCAGTCAGGATATGACCACCCTGAGTGGAGATGCGCACCTCACTCACTTGCCCGCGACAAACGAGGGCGAAGAACGCATGAGTCAACTCATGTCCAGCCACATACAGCCAGAGGACTGCCCTGCCGAACCACCGGAGAATCACCGTGCGACTAGAAAAGAATAGAGCCAGCCAGGTCAAGCCTCCAAAAGCAAAGGCCAGGAATTCACGCGATTTCCACCCATTTGCGCCAAAGGTATCCGCCTGTAAGAGAACGAGGAACGTCTCGAGAAATATCCAACAGAGCGGCAGAAGCGCCAGACCAACGAAGAACTTCACCCAAAGCACGGCGCGATCACTGAGTGTCGCCAAGGGATTAAAGCGAAACAATCCACCGCTGTGATGCTCCTCCACAAAGGCGCGCAACCCATGTTGGGCACGTTTTTTTGCGCGTTTTCGAGCCCCCTTTTGGCGCTTGTTGGCCGGCTTGTTCGGGGCTTGCGCCATAAAGATGAAGTTGGCCCAAAACCCTAGGCGCGACCAACGTATTTACGATCTTCGGAGCTGACCTTGATCTTGTCACCAGGACCTACAAAAAGAGGCACCTGCACCCGCAACCCTGTTTCTAAAGTCGCTTCCTTCGTCGCAGCAGTCGCCGTATCCCCCTTCACACCGGGGGCTGATTCAGTCACCTCGAGCTCTACATTCGATGGCAACTCAATAGCGACAGGCTTGCCATCTACCTGGAGGACTTCGACTTCGAGCCCGTCGATCAACCATAGCACATTGTCACCCATAAACTCTTT
>JAHDIL010000250.1:0-1010 GCA_020630835.1 Verrucomicrobiota bacterium | reverse complement strand
GTCATAAGTAGTCGTATCCATGAAATGGTAACCTACTTGGTCCGAGTAACTGAACTCTAGCTTCTGACGCTCCGAGTGCACTACCTCAACCTTATCACTCGAGGCAAAACGAATATCTTTGGTTTTCCCCGTCTGAAACGAACGAATGGTCGCCATGATGAGAGCATTACCTTTGCCCGGAGTGCGATGCTCTAGACCCAGAACAATCCCGGTCTCGCCTTTGTAGTTGATGCACTGTCCACGCTTAAGATTGGTTGCAACGATAGCCATAAAATGAAGGGTCTTAGTATTTCGCGCTATCATGCCACGAATCGATTGAAGCACAAGATAGGAATCTCTCAGCAGGTCTTTCATTATCGATTTGTTCGATTTCAACATTGAAATAGCCAAAAAGACAGAAGGCCGTTTCCGACGGATACTTTCTTCATGACAGAATCCAGTTTGCCTTTAGCTCCCTCCCATAAGCTCACCAAGCGACGCTTATTGGTTCTCATTCCCGCGCTCTGCCTGCCCTTTTTCGCTTCCCTGTTCTATTTCGTAATCTTCCCTGGAACTACCTTTGGGAATTCGTTTTACGTGGCAATCAAGATCTTCCTACTCCTCTGGCCGCTGGTAGCTACGGTAGCTATTTTGCGACAGCCGTTCAGCTTTCGACTGCCCAGTCCCTTTACGAAAGAGCCGCAAACTCGATCATGGCCCATGGGCATTATCTTCGGCGTGGCTACTTGCGCGGTGCTTTTCGGGCTACTGGAGGCTCCTTTCTTCAGTAATCTGATCGAGGCTAGCTACCCCAACATCGCCGAGAAATGCGAGGGCATGGGCGTAGCCGAGCATTTTATTTGGTTTGCTCTTTTTGTCTCCGTCCTGCACGCGGGGTTGGAGGAATATTACTGGCGCGGCTTTGTATTCGGGCAACTCCGTCGTATTTGTTCGATGCCCACATCAATCCTTATTGCTGCCCTTGGGTTCACTTCTCACCACGTGGTCATACTCAGTCAGTTTTTCCCGCT
>JAHDIL010000249.1 GCA_020630835.1 Verrucomicrobiota bacterium | reverse complement strand
TCACCATCGGTGTCTTTCAGGTGCAGCATCTCGACCGCGTTTGCTACGTATACACCTCCATCGCCAGGAAGAACGGCGGTGGGAATGTGTAAGTCATCGGAAAAGGTCGAGTGCCAGTCGGCTACCCCATCGCCATCGGTATCCTTTAACACAACTACCTTGTCAGAATCCTCCTGACCAGGCTTGATGTGAGGGTAGAGAGGGCTGCATACCACCCACAGGCGGCCGTTTTGGTCCCAGTTCATGTGCACCGGATTGGCTACCAATGGCTCTTGAGCGAACAGGTTGATTTTAGCTCCTTCGATCAGGCTGAAGGCATCTAGTTGTGCCTGCACTGCAGTGTCAGGCACCTCCTCGCTTTTGGATTGAGCATTCGCTATACCGAGGGATAGTAGGGTGGTGAGAGCCACTCTGCAGGTAGTGAAAAAAGTAATCTTCATTAAGTAGGTTGGTTGCGCGACCCGTGGCAAAACGGGCAACTAGGCGTCGGGTTGAGCGGATGAGGTTAGGAGTTCGGCGATCTGCTCTTCCTCGGCAGCTATCAGCGGGTCGAACTGAGGAATTTCCTTTGCGTTCTGCCCCTGCTCATGTTTGCGGAATAGAAACAGATAGGTCTCATTGGCAGGACGCCAACGATGGAAAAATAGACGGTTCTTTTCCACGTGAAGCTCTTTCAGCTTGGTGACGGTCTCGGCGTCTAGCTGCGCGGCATCGCCAAAAAGATTGCTAGCGATGAGGGCTGCTGCTTTGGCGTAACCGGTGGCATTTAAATGGACTCCATTTTTAGTGAGCGGTTGCTCCGCCTTTTCTCCAGAGAAATCGTCACCTCCCATCAGATTAAAAAGGTCTATGAAGCGGATATCATTTGTCTCTGCTAACTGGCGAATCCCGTCGCGGAAGCTTGCGATTAGGCGGTTGTTGGTCGTGTGGTTGGGCAAAGGGGCGCCGAGGTTTTCGAGAGGGGGAGGAGAGAGCAGCACGATCTCGCGCAGGTTGTCGCCTGCTGCTTCTTGTAAGCGGTCAATCTTTTGCTGATAGCCATCGAGAAAAGCGTCTAGGCTTGATTTCTTCCCTGCTCCTGAAGCCTTGGCTGCTTTCGGTTCATTTGTCCATCCTTGGTCTACGGAGAGAGCTGCTTCTGTCCCGTAGGCGAGGAACAAGACGCTGGGTTGAACCTTCTGCATCACCTCCTTCATGCGATCACGCCCGCCTGATGGGGGTTCAAAGTAGGAGCGCGAGTCGTTGAAGACGGAATCCCCACTCCAACCGAGGTTTCGAAATTTTGTGGTGCTAGCTTGTTGGCCGGCAGCCAGTTGGAGAGCAGTCTCTAGTTCGCCATAAAGTCGAGCGCGTTCAACAAAGGTATTGCCAACAAAGGCAACGGTGTCGTCTCCGCCTAATGCGAAGGGGGCATCAACTGCAGAGGCCTGTTTACCGACCGAGAAGAGAGAACCACAAACGCCGAGCGCTGTGGCCAAAAAGAGGGGTTTTGATTGCATAATTTTCACACAACGGGACTTCAGATTACACGATTTCACAACATTTTTGCGCTAGAAATGGGGCGCGATGATGTCGTCGCAACAAAGCTAAGGGCAGATTTGTGCCGTATTTGGCAATCTAGGCGTAGTAAGCTGCTTCATCCGTCTCTTCTATTTTTAATCATGAGGGTAATTATATCTATCTACTTCTCGGAGAGGAGATTCCCGCGGTATTCCTTTCTTCACTGATCAGCCATCCTTGAGTCGTGTTACCGTGACGAATTGGTCTCGCTAATCTCTTCAACTCGCCGTGCTTTCGACTTGAACCCATATCCCTGCGCGCTATAGGGCATGGCATGAAACGGGAACTACTTTGGGGATGCGCAATAGGGGCTGTTAGTCAGCTATGGTGGAATGGGACGTTTTTCATGGGCTGGCATGACCGAGGGCCGTTCGGTCTGCAGCTGGCTGCTATGGTCAGTATGGGGCTGGTGTTCCTCGGCTCGGCGATGGGTATCATCCGACTTCATGGGGCGAAGGTCGTGGAGTCTCGTGGGGATCTGCAAGCGCGGGACGGGGTGCAGACAGGGGCGATTATGGCCCTTGGCACGATTACTGTCGTTGTTGTCGGGTTCTGTCTCTACTTTTTCCTTATTAATCCCGAGTTTGCGGCCAAGTTTTATGAGAGATTGAGCGCTGTTACGCCGGAGGAAGGCGGCCGCGTCCCGAAGGGGTTAAGCCCCGAGGAAGTGGAGGCGACCTTCGGGTTTAAGGCCTTAGCTCCCTTTCTGACCTTGTTCGCCCTCTTCATGGCACTTCTGGGGACGGTAATGGCTCTATGCGGTCTCAAGGTGGTGACGCGCAAGCTGCGCTCTGCCTGATCCGAGGCTCTAGACTTGTCCCGTATGAGACGCACGCGACGCACCTTGCTTTGGACAGCCGCCGTGCTCACGGTAGGCCCCATCGTAGGCTGGCTGCTGTTGGTTTCCACGGGGACGGTTAAAAAACCGGGAGGGTCGCTGCAGCCGCCCTTCGATCTTTCCGACCGACTTTCGTCCATAGATGTGCAGGAGCGCGACGGTCGGCGGCTTGCCATTTTTGAGGATAGCGGGGAAACCTTTGAGTTTACAGGCGATGAGTTGCTAGCAGAGCTTGCGCAACGGCAGAAGCCTCTGAACCCAGTCTTGCGTGTGCTGGATGTGACATCTGCTACTGGCGTTTTCTGGGTTGTCTTCGGGCTGCTGGGGCAGGCTGTTTTTATGGGGCGAATGATCGTGCAATGGTGGGCGAGCGAGCGCGCTAAGGCCTCCATCGTGCCGACGGCTTTCTGGTGGTTGAGCTTGCTTGGCGCTACCATGCTCATGATCTATTTCATCTGGCGGAAGGAGATTGTTGGCTTCTTGGGGCAGTGCACAGGGTGGGGGATCTACTTGCGTAACTTGTGGCTGATTTATGGTAAGCCGGCTAAGGGTTCTGATTCGAGATAGATCGAGCCCAGCTATCCTCCTGTAGGTCTGCCAGACGGTTGCACGAGGGGGCTTTTCAGCGTATTCTGGATTCATATGCAAGTTTTGTCCCCTAACTCCGCGATCCTTGAAAAGACTCGTGAACTCTGCGAGCTGCTCCTTGATTCACCTGAATTCCAAGAGAACACATCAAAGATCCGTGCCTTTTTTTCCGACGACGAGGCAAAATCTCGTTACCAACATTTTCATGAGCTCAGCGAGCTGCTTCAGCAAAAACAGCAGGCGGGGGAGTTGACCGATGCTGATATCAACGAATACAGTGACACGCTGACCGCGTTGAAGGAAGACTCAGTTACCGGGTCCTTTATGTCAGCAGAAGCCGCTATGAATGGAATTGCCCAGCAGGTATCCCTTCATGTTTCAAAGACACTGGAGCTCGGCCGTCTCCCGACTCCAGAAGAGTTGGAAGCCCCACAGGGCGGCTGTTGCGGAGGCAGCGGTGCGGGAAGCTGTGGCTGCTGATACCCGGTTATCTAGCGAACCCTGTCAGGGTGAAAAAAATCAAGCTGGGAAAAATTCTCGCTTGAAATAAAAAGGTGGCCGCTTACAGTCGCTGCCCCTGAGAAAACTCCATGGTGTAACGGTAGCACAACAGATT
>JAHDIL010000248.1 GCA_020630835.1 Verrucomicrobiota bacterium | reverse complement strand
ATGCTAGCGCTAGTGCCAGCCTCGGCCTTTGTCAAAGCGACTCCCGAAGAAAAGAAAAAGCTAACTGCCGCCATGAAGGAAGCGCATGATGATCCAGAAGTCCTATCGAAAGTCGAAGCTCTCAAAGAGCACGAGTCTCAGCACCTTGAAATCCGAAAAAATCGTCTAGATCTCCTGCGGCAGCTGCGCCAGACATTTCATGCGAAGGTGATCGAGGTGGAGCCATCTCTCAAACCGCTCCTCCAGAAACAGCGCCCAGAAAAGCAGTCAGAAGCTAAAGACTGACCCCCTTGGCGGCAAAACCCAGAAGCTTTTTTCCAGCGAGCGTAGCTTGACGAATACGAGCTAAGGTGATCAAGGTGAGACTTTCGCACGCCGCTCGCTTCTCGATGAAACGCCTTCCTCGCGCTCTTTTAATTTTTCTATTTGTAAGTGTAGGGGTGTCTTTTGTGCTTGGAGCGATCGCCCTTACCTCCCCCATCGGCGATCGTTTTGTAACGGCTTGGCAGAGGCTCGGCGCCCTTTTACACCCCTCCCGGCAGGAGGCTCTCTCTCTGGCAGCTCCCATCGGTTGGCTCTTTCTGATCATCGGAGGTATGGCATCCTCTGTCATCTCTGCGACCTCGTTCAACAATACTCATCGCATCCTAGCCGGCAATGGTATCGCACTGGGACTTCTGTTCATTGCGCTCGGTAGCTTATGGTTGTTTGGCGCACCAATACTAGCTGTAGGCGGCATCGTCGCTGCCCTTTTTCCGCCACTACTCAGATATGCGTTTGATTTCACTGCACCGGGAAGGCGCCTTTCGGCTGTGCAGAAGCTTCTCGCAGATCGCACGAGTGCGAACGAGTTCTCCCGGATCCTGTCTCAAAGTGCATCGCTCTTCACTGCTGAGGAAGAGCGAAGCGTGTTCATCCTTTGCGTGCGATCTGGTGGCGCAGAACTTGCCATTCCGAACGAGGCTGAATCCCTTGCCGCTCAGCTGGGACAGCGCTACCAGCAAGCCATTACCAAGATATTCCTGAATAGCGGAGGCTACCTTTTGTCTCAGGATCCGCACGTCTCACTCTACGCTTTTGGTCTCTTCGAAACCAACAACAATATGGGGGCTCTCGCTGCCAAAGTCGATGCAGCACTAGAAGGATCTCGAAAAGGTTTAGGGGAGTTACAGCGACTGCAGGCCGCGGAACACAAGTGGGATCAGCTGCTGGGCATAGCCAGCGTGCAGGGAAAGCTGCCAAGCCTAAAGCCAGACGAGACGGCAAGCCGAAGTGACCTTGAGCTAGACCGCCCCGCCATACCAGGACACCTAATCGACGAAGCGCTCCGGCTCTCTCGCCTTTCCCTTAACTCGCGCACCTATCCTCTGGCCTCGAGTAATGTCTACACTGCTCTCAGCGACGAGATTGCCTTTCGTCCTCTGGATCTCATATACGATAACGAAAACAACCTCCTTAACGAATGCTACCATTGGGTTGGCCGTAAAGCCTCCCTCTCTGAGGTTCAACAATCCCGACTCGACCTTTATTGGAAAGCCGTCTTGCATTTCAGAGCAGGCAAGTGGCGAGAGGCTCAGGACGCTTTTAGCAGAAGCACCCTCGGCAGCGATGATCCCGCCGTTCGCTATTTTCAGAGTCGGATCAGCGAACGCACAAAAGAAACTGAGACGAATCCGTTTTCACAGAGCAACAGCCACAACCGACTGCTGCCAGAATTGGACTGAGCGCAGGCCCCCCAAGCTAGGCCGTCAGAATCCCCCCACTGTCGCAAAGGTGAAGCCTTTCAGATAGGTGGTCTCTGGAATCGTCGGAATCATCGGGTGATCCGCCCTCTGGTAGTGCGTCTCTAAGAGCCGCAGTGTCCGCTTAGCGTCTACGGAAGCCGCACAGTTCACGTCGAGGAACTCCTTCTCGGAGATATGATGGCTGCAGGAATAGGTGCTAAGTAAGCCGCCCTTATTTAACAGCCTAAGTGCCCGCAAATGAATCTCTTTATATCCCCGTAAGGCCCCGCTGACCCCCTTGCGATTTTTGGTAAAGCTGGGCGGATCAAGCACGATCAGGTCAAACTTCTCCCCTTTCTGCTCGGCCTGCTTTAGGTAGTCAAAGACATTGGCAGCCTCCGCTGTCAGGCCCGAGAGTCCGTTACGCTCAGCATTCGCCAGGGTCGCTGCCACCGCATCATCGCTAATATCGATAGCATGAACGGACTCAGCTCCCGCCTTTGCCGTATGCAGCGCAAAACCACCTTGGTTGCAAAAACAGTCGAGCACTTTCTTGCCTACCGCCCGACGCCCCACCGAGGCGTAGTTGTCTAGCTGATCCAGATACACGCCTGTCTTCTGCCCGTGCAGCAGGTCAACCTCCTGCTCAATGCCAGCCAGGTTCAGAGTGATCGGTTTTTCCCATGATCCTGAGAGAATACCCTTCTGAATTTCCAGCCCTTCCGCCTTGCGAATGTTCGAGTCATTCCGCTCGATGATTGACTCCGGCGAGAACAGCTCCTCCAGCGCAGCTACCAGGGCACCCTTGGCCCCATCCATAGCAAGCGTGAGTGTTTGCACCACGAAATGGGGTCCGTAACGGTCGATAATCACACCAGGCAGTCCATCTGCCTCACTCCACACGAGACGATAAACCGGCTGCTCGAAACCGAGCCCCTCCCGCAGCTCAAGAGCCCGCTGTAGCCGACGCGTAAAGAAATCCTGCGTCAGCTCCTCTTTTCGGCGAGAAATACGCCGGGCGATGATTTGGGAGGCAGGATTATAGATAGCCGTGCCCAGCGGCCGGTCCTTGAAGTCCTTCAACGAAATGACATCACCTGGTTCTGGGTTACCGAAGGTTTTCTTTACCTCACTGGCATAGACCCAGTCATGCCCGTGAAAGATCCGCGAACGAGGTTTGATGATGAGGCCAGCCATATACCGTGCGACCTTAGCTGGCTTGTGAGTGGTTGCAAGGTGGGGTTGTAGGCGCTGGAGAGCGCCAAGCCCTCACCGCACCTTCAGCGTCATCAGCCCGACAAGTGCCGCAATGATCGAGATAATCCAAAAGCGATTGATTACCTTACTTTCCTCCCATCCCAACAGCTCGAAGTGGTGATGGATAGGCGACATCTTGAAGATGCGCTTACCCGTCAACTTGAACGAAGCCACCTGCAGAATGACTGACGTGGCCTCCATGACGAAGACGAAGCCCACGACGATAAGCAGCAGCTCCTGCTTACAGCAAATGGCGATCATACCAATCATGCTGCCGATGGAGAGGGACCCTGTATCGCCCATAAAGACCCGGGCAGGATGGCAGTTAAACCAGAGAAACCCGAGACAAGCTCCCATCAGCGCTGCGGCAAAGATAGCTACCTCCCCCACGCCCGGATGATGTGGCAGCAACAGATAGTCAGCCGCGATGCTGTTGCCCGTCACATAGGTGAAAATACCGTAGGTAAAACAGGTGGTGATGGTGCAGCCGGTGGCTAATCCATCAAGACCGTCAGTCAAATTAACCGCATTTGAGCAACCTACGATGACCAGCGGCAGGAAAAACAGACTGATGATCCCCATATTCTCGATGATAGGATCTTTGACCGATGGGAAATAAAG
>JAHDIL010000247.1:3148-3655 GCA_020630835.1 Verrucomicrobiota bacterium | reverse complement strand
AGACCCAAGGCGACTTGAGAGCTCGAAAGCCCCAAACTCTTGAGCGTTGTTAGTTCCTTTTTCCGCTCGAGAATGGCTCCCGCAAGGGCAAGCCCAAGACCTGCCACAGCAATGATAACAGCGATGGCCTCGAGCGCATAAGTCACCGCGAAAGTCTGTCGAAAAATGCGGATCGAGTCTGTTTTTAAAGCCTCATTCGTCTGCACCCGCAGAAAAGGAAATTGCTCCCGAATAGTTGCCGCTACTCGCTCAGGGTCAACGTCAGCATCGGCGAGGTAGACAGCTATCGAATTCGCATCCCTCTCACCAAACCATTGTTCCGTCCATTTCTCCGCCAGCAGGATATTCCCCATTTCCGTGCCGTAGTCCGCGTAGACAGCCGTGATGGAAACCTCCTGTGATCTCAAACCCTGCTCGCGGTGGGTGATCGATAACGCGACCGTATCCCCTCTACCCACCCCATAGCGGCGACTGAAAGCCTCGTTCACCCATGCCGCCGGCAGGCCG
>JAHDIL010000247.1:0-3138 GCA_020630835.1 Verrucomicrobiota bacterium | reverse complement strand
AGCGCACGCGGCCCAGTCGGGCGTGAGCCGAGCGGTGCCTCCACCCAAATGAGCTGGAGATACCGCTCCTCATCATCGTTATACGTAGTGCCTCCGATGAGGATTTGATCTCCTCTATACTCGCTTCTGAAACGCCGCAGGCGGTCCCCGCCTTGGACTTCCGGCCTTTCCGTTATTCGACCCCAGACTTCGTCCGAAATGACCAGATCATTACCCGCGGAGATCTGCCCCGGAGCTGACAGGTAGATGTCAGCTTTCAGAATTTGCGAGATCCAACGCGTAAGGGTAGTTTCGAAACTAGCCACAAGTATGGCCATCGCAGCTGACATGCCGAGAGCAATGGCCAGGCCCGCAGCCGTCAGACGCTGACGCCCCTCAGGCCTGCGCAACTGACTAAGGGCGTATCCTGCGACAGCTCGCTGTCTCCCGCTCAGCCTGCCTTCAGCTATCTGCACGAGGGAATCCGCCAACTTCCTCAACGGGGAAAAGAGTCCGCCCAGGAGAATGCTAGTCGCTAGCACACCGAAAAAAGCGGCCAGATAACCACCCAACGGGACAGTAGCGCCACCAGTCGACTGGAAAGGTGGAATCCAAATAGAACCTACGCTCAACAATAGGAACAAAAGCCCCAACCGTGGTTTCCGCAGCCACTCGGTGCCTCCACTGATACTACCACTGCGCATAGCCTGTGCTGGCGGTGTGCGAGCAGCCTCTGATGCGGGTAGCCAAGCAGCAAAAAGGGCAGCTCCGAGCCCATAGATAAACGACAACCCGATCTCAACGCCCGAAAGTGAGAGGCTCGACGTCGTCGTCTGGTAGTAGAGAGTGTTCACTGTTAGGGAAATCGCCCCCACCAAAACGAAAGCAAGAGCCGCTCCCAAGGCGATACCGAGGGCGCTCCCGGCTAAACCGAGGGCCGCAGCCTCACTCAACCAAATAGCACGGACCTGCCGACTCGTCACACCCAGCGATCGGAGAGCTGCTAGCTCCCCTCTTCGCTTTACCACGGTTGCCTCCATCGCCTGAAGGATGAGATAAACTCCTACGAGCAAGGCTAAGCCTGAGAGAATGGTCAGATTAAGCCGAAAGGCGGCACTCATCTGCGTGACCGAGTCTTTGCGCGAACGCGGAGACTCGACGATGAGCCCCCGTTCCTTCCCCCAAGTGGCCAGACGTTCACGAATTCCTGACTCTGCCCCCGCGCCGATGTCTCCGTCTAGAAACGAAAGCTCGACTCGTGTGATCGCGCCCACCTGCCCTGCCAGCTTTTGTAAACCCGGCAGATCGAAGAGTAACAGCTGCTCTGGGATACTTGGCCGATTCGGGTCCTCGGGAAGTGGCCCCTCCACCCTGACCTTGCGGACGGTAGCGCCCAGGAGAAGCTGCACCTCACTGCCAGGCGCTATCCTATTTTTCACAAAAAAAGCAGGGCCAGCAAAAGCCTGCCTAGGGTTACCGAGTCCAAGGTTTTCGGAAGCCAATGATGCAGAGCCGCTAGCGCCACTATCCGATTCTCCATCACGAACAGCCGAGCGGAGGTTCTGCAGAGCCACAAGATCGGCGCCCACCAGTTGCCACTGGCGTCCATTCATCGCTGCCTCCTGTTTCGCCTCGGGCGTATCACCCGCTACAGTCAATGCCCCAACTTCCAACACAGGAAACACCTGCACCGGATCCGCTCCCAGCACCTCTCGTAACTCAAAGAGAAGAGACTGAGGGAAAGACCCAGAAGGCGAGCGTAGCAGCAGGTCACTCTCTCCAGATACCGACTCGGTAAACAACTGAAAACCTGAAACCGCTGCACGATTCGCTAGACGAACACTAAGAGACACGGCCACCCCGAGGGCAATGATGCCTACCAGTAGAACAGTCATCTTCCACTCGTGACGCCAGTAGCGCCCGATCAAACGACGCCATAGCCACAAGGCCGGAAACTTCGCCTTCTTTTTTGAAGCTTTCACCATCTCAGCTCTTCGCCAGGGTTTGCTGTGAAATTCCGGATGACTCTAACAAAACACCGTCCTGCATTTTTAGCACGCGATGACAAATCTCTGTTGCCTTTTCGCTATGCGTCACGAGAAGCATGGCAATTTGATGACGTTCTGAAACCTCCTCGATCAATGTCAGTATTGCCTGCCCAGTCGTCGAATCAAGGTTCCCCGTAGGTTCATCCGCTAGGATAAGGCGAGGACGTATGGAAAGTGCCCGGGCGATCGCTACTCGCTGCATCTCGCCACCACTCATTTCATGAGGAAAAGCATCGATGCGGTGATCGAGCTCCACCTCTTCGAACAGGGTTTCAGTTTTGGCCCTGATATCAACTTCCGTGTCACCGATGAGCCGCAGCGGAAACTCAACATTCTCACGCGCAGTCAGAGTCGGCAAGAGATGAAAAAACTGGAAGATGGTGCTCACGACTTCTTGGCGTATTCGGCAGAGCCCCGCCTCACTAAGCTGATCGAGTCGCTCGCCGGCGAGGTGGATTCGGCCTTCATCCGGACGGTCGATCCCGCCTGCGCAGTTAAGGAGAGTGGATTTCCCCTCTCCCGATGGCCCAACCAGGGCCACCCTCTCCCCAGCAGCCAACTCCAGGTTCACGCCACGTAGCACAGCTTGCGAGCTATAGGATTTGTGAACATTTTCTATCGAAAGAATGGCTTCAGGCATGGGCAGATCGTATCAGAAATTTCGAGAGGTTACGATGGCGCAGCCCGATGGGTTTAGTGCTCAGTTCGGCATTTTGCGTGATAAGCATCATCAATCACTTAGCACCGCTTGTGTGATCAAAAATATACTGGAGTAGAGCATGCTTAGTATTGAATAACAGCCGTTTGAGGAGAAATGCCACCGCCTGCCCAACTCTCGTCAGCGCATTCGGTAGTGACTCCTATTCGCCTTCTGAGCCACGCGGGCGCTACAAGTTGAACAAATATGCCCATCTCCTCGCGTTGCTCCACCGCGTTCCAGACTCGAATTGTCGGAGCGGGATAACAGTTGTCAGAGGCATCGTTCGGTTTACTTGCTGCATTTCTTTTCTTCCAAGCTAGATCCAGCGTGAGCAAGCCTCTCTCTGCCCTCGGCACCTAAGCCGCTTGCTTTCGAACAAGCCCATCTTGACCAAACAAAGCCACATCGCTC
>JAHDIL010000246.1 GCA_020630835.1 Verrucomicrobiota bacterium | reverse complement strand
ATACAAGGACGGCTACAAAACTCGCGCCACGGAGGATGGGGCGCCACTCATCAGCCACATCGAAAGTGTTCGCGACAAATACAAGGTGCGTCTCGTCTGGGTAAATACTGGTGACGATGTCATCAATTATATGAATAGCGGTCAGAATCGGCGAAAAATAAAGATTTCCGGCTTCGAGTATTTTGGCCACTCGAATAAGTATTGCTTCATTCTCGACTACAGTAATGTCGTGCTAGGCGCATCGGTCTCATATCTTCACGAGGTTGATCTACGCAAGCTCAAAAAGGGTATTTTTGCCCGCGGCGCCTTCGCTAAGAGTTGGGGCTGCCACAGTGGCGAATCCTTCACCGCAGCTTTCAAGGCCGCCACCGGGGTGAAAATGGTGGGAGCTATCGGTAAGACAGACTATTCAGACACGTGGAAGCAAGTGCTCCCCTTTGTCTCGCCAGGCGGTCGCTGGACAAGTCGGTAGAATTTAGTTTTCTACCTTTCCGGCACGTTTCTCGGCTCGCGCCTGTAGGATGGATGAGATAATGAGCAGTCCTGCGGCTACACAGATGCAGGAGTCCGCTACATTAAAAGAAGGAAAATGTCCCCCACTACTCGGAACCAGCTTATCATAGAGTGGCAGCTTAAAATCGAGGAAGTCGACTACGTAGCCCCGTCCCGGTAGGATACGATCAGTGAAGTTCCCGAGTATGCCGGCAATAAGTAAAGCCCCAGCAAACTGGCTCAGTCGATCCGGGAATAGCCCCTTGCGCCAAAGCAGGAAAATCAAGCCCATAGCGGCAATGCCAATCGCACCAAAAATCCAGTTCGCGTATGGGTTTCCATTAAACAACCCAAACGCCATTCCAGTGTTATGGACGCGCACTAGGTTGAAAAAACCATCGACTACCGGCTCGTGCATACCGGGGGCAGGAAAACGCTGCAAAATTGCCCACTTTGTCCACTGATCGATCGCGAAAAGCGGCAAACTCAGAAAGAGGATCAGCTTGAGGAAAAACGGCAGATTCTTCATCTTTGAAGTCAGTTCTCCATACAGGTTACGCTAGCTGCAGAGCCTGCGCACAGCGATCACAAAGCCCATCAGCACGGAGAGGCATAGAGCGACGGCACCGCGGACACTCGGCCTCCTTCGTAGCCGCCACAGCGGCAGAGGCATCACTATCAGCTGAACCGGTCTCGACGGCGATAGTTGAGACCATAAGGAACTCCAGAGCCTCCTCCTCATGATCCGAGAGCAGCGAGCTTGCCGCACTACCCTCGGGAAGAGTAAAGGTGACAGAGGCCTGCTCCCGTTTGTTGAATGCTTCAGATTTCACCGCTGCATCGATCTGAATCTGAGCTAAATCGCGAAGGCGGGTCAACTCCTCCACAGATTCGCAGGCAGATGTGCCCGCAAAGGCCTCATCAAGCTCAGGAAATCTCTGCAGGTGGACCGATCCCTTGTTGCCAGCGAACTCCCAAGCCTCCTCTGCCGTGTAGGCTAGGATCGGTGCCAGCAGACGGGCCAAGCTATCAAAGACCCGATGCATCACTGTCTGAGTAGCGCGACGACGCGGTGAATCAATAGCGTCGCAATACATACGATCCTTTGTAATGTCGACGTAGAAAGCGCTGAGATCGCTAGCGCAGAACTGGTTGAGTGTATTGAAGACCTTGCGAAACTCGAATGCTTCGTAGGCCTTTCGGCAGTCGGTGATCACTTGATTGAGCCGCTCCATCACCCACCTGTCAATTAGGGTATAGTGCTCTACGCCGACTGCATCCGCTTCTGCATCAAAGTCGTTAATGTTTGCCAGCAGAATCCTGAGGATATTGCGGAAACGGCGATAAGGTTCTGCCGTTTGCTTGAACAAATCCTCGCCGAAAGGCACCTCGTTCTGCCAATCGACGCTGCTTACCCAAAGCCTCACGATATCTGCGCCGTATTTATTGTAAAAGTGGGCCGCATCCGTCGGTTTCCCCTTCTTCTTGTCATCGGACTTGGACGTCTTTTTCCCCGTATCCTTGTCGACGACAAAACCGTGTGTCATGACTGATTTGTATGGCGCCTTATCCGCAACGGCAACACTGAGCATGAGCGAGCTTTGAAACCAGCCGCGATGCTGATCCGTAGCCTCCAGATACAGGTCAGCCGGACGCTCTAGCTCAGGGCGACGCTCCATCACCGCGACGTGACTGCTACCAGAGTCGATCCAGACGTCGAGCGTATCCTTACAGCGTTTGCTCCCGACGGGCAAACCAAGCTGCTCACACCACCAAGCGTCGTCTTTCTCGAACCAGAGATTAGTGCCGCCCTGCTCAGTCAGATCAGCAACCTTCCGAGCTATCTCAGCAGAGAGGACCGGTTCCCCCGTCTCGGCATCGTAAAAAACTGGGAGCGGCACTCCCCACGTCCGCTGACGAGAAATACACCAGTCAGGGCGAGACTCCACGGTCCCGTAGATACGATTGCGCCCCCAATGAGGAAGCCAATTGACCTCATCGATCTCCTTGAGCGCCGTTTCGCGTAACGCATCGATGCGAATGAAAAACTGGGGCACCGAGCGAAAGATAATCGGTGTCTTTGAGCGCCAGCAATGTGGATAGCTATGCTTGTAGTTCTCCTTGCCGATAAGATGCCCAGCGGCAGCGAGAATTTTGATGATCGGCACATTTGACTCGAGCACATGCTCACCCACCAAAGCGTCTACCCCAACTTCGTCCGTGAAGCATCCCGCGTCGTCAACTGGTGAGAGAAGCCCAAGATGGTTCTGTTGGCCAGCCATATAGTCGTCGGCACCATGCCCGGGAGCAATATGGACAGCACCGGTTCCAGATTCTGTCGTGACGAACTCCGCATTGATGATGCGGGAGGTTCGGTCGAGGAAAGGGTGCTGCGCTTCGCAGCCCTCCAGCTCATGGCCCTTAATTTCGGCCAATTGTGCGGTTAGGGCGAAACCGGTCTTCGCCTCAAGGGACTCGATAAGTTCCTTCACCACAACTAGGGTCTCTTTGATCCCTTTCTCGGCGTTCTCAAACTCACCGACAACGTAAGTAAACTGGGGATGAAGGGCAATACCCAGGTTCGCAGGCAGCGTCCAGGGAGTCGTCGTCCAGATGACCATCTTGGCCTTTCCTGCCCAAGCGCCTGTAGCGATAGGGAACGTGACAAAAATAGCAGGATCCTTCACGTCCTGATACTCGACCTCGGCCTCTGCAAGAGCGGTCTGTGCCCCATAGCTCCACTGCACCGGCTTCTGACTCTGGTAGACGAGCCCCTTCTCAACAAGGGTAGCGAAGACGCGAATAATATCTGACTCATATTCCGGAGACAGTGTCAGATACGGATCCTTCCAATCAGCAAAAACGCCAAGTCGACGAAAACTATCGCGCTGGATTCCAATAAACTCACGGGCAAAAGTCTCTGATCGACGGCGAATCTCCGCGGGCTCTAGCCCCTTAGATTCCTTTACCACTTTAAATTCGATGGGCAGTCCATGGCAATCCCATCCTGGAATATATGGACATTCGAACCCTGCCATTGACTTACTTTTTAGCACAAGATCTTTGAGCACCTTGTTAAGGGCCGTGCCCATGTGGACATCGCCATTGGCAAAAGGCGGACCATCGTGCAAAAGGAACTTTGGCGCACTCTCGGCCTGCCGCGCGGCTATAATCTGCTCATAGAT
>JAHDIL010000245.1:622-3680 GCA_020630835.1 Verrucomicrobiota bacterium | reverse complement strand
TTTCGCAGCATTGATGCCGCCCTGAGCAGCGATCGAGTGCGCGCGGCGAGGGCTATCCTGATAACAGAAGCATTTCACCTGATAGCCAAGCTCCGAGAGTGTAGCTGCTGCCGAACCACCTGCTAGCCCGCTTCCCACAACGATAACTTTGTATTTCCGCTTATTGGCAGGGTTGATGAGCTTTGCGTTAGCCTTGTAGTTGGTCCACTTGTCACTGAGGGGACCTTCTGGCACTTTGCTATCGAGAGTTCCGTTGTTCGCCATGGTAGTTGTAGAAAAGAATGAAAAAGAAGGGGGTGTTAGATTCTGCCAAAGTCAGCAGAGGATTCGATCAGAGAGGCACTTTCTTCAGAGCCATGGTCCTGAGCCTTAACGAGACCAAAAATCGAAGCGAGAGGAACCGCCAAAAAGCCTAGCCAAAGGGCGATCGAGATAGCCCAGCCCAATGCTTTAAACGGATCACGCGTCCCGCTCGATCGGAGCCCTATGGTCTGGAAAATGGAAGCGATCCCGTGGCTCAAATGCGAGCAAAGAAGAGTTACCCCGATAAGATAAAAGACGACGACAGCAGGGTTCTGAAACCCAGCGACTACCATACGGTGGACGTCATGGCGCTCCTTGCCGTCAACAACCTCCTTCATCCCAGCTAAGTCTGAATCGAGACGGACTGTGAAATGAAAAATGTGGAAAACAACAAAAGCAATCACCGTTAACCCGCTCCAGATCATGATACGCGAACTTTTCGAGGCTTGGACCGTCGTCTCGTAGGCATATTGCTGCCCGCGTGCTTGGCGATTATGCAAGGTTAGCGAGACCGTGGCGGCAATGTGCAACACAAACATCGCAAGCAGTCCGAGCCGAGAGATCCAAATACCCCACCCATGGAGCATGTGGTGCAAGAAATAGGCATATTCATTGATGGCCTCACTACTCTGAAAAATAAGGAGGTTGCCCGCCATATGGGCCAACAGAAAGAAGACGAGCAAGGCGCCAGTGATAGCGACAATCCATTTTTTGCCAATGGAGGATCCCCAAATGCGGTTTACTAAACGAAGCAGGCTATTCATTTCGATCTCATTAAGCAATACGCCACTAATTTGCAACCAGTTGGGAGCAAAACCGACAAAAGAAAGGTGATTTTTCTGCCTCTCAGCATGTTTTTGGGATGCTGTCGCAATAACAAGCGCCTTAGTTAAGGCTCCGGCTAATGTGGATAACTTCTCCATAAATCAAAGTTATCTAAGAACTTGTTACAAAAACGATGGTTCGAGGTATGGGGGGGGATGAAGAATAACTACCATTCCAGCCGAGGCCGTCACCGCTTGCCTAGTTTTTTCACGGTCCCCTAAACCTGCCTTTTCGAAAGAAAAAACGAAACGGGTCCCGGATGATTGTTCGGCATCCGCCCCCTTCATTTCCTAACTTTTGGCTTCCCTCACAAATTACGATTTGGTATTTATTAAGGGTGAATCTGGGAAATCTCGATATTATTGAAGCCGTAATGGACAATCTCCCAGTGGGAGTCTTTGTCAAAGACGCAAGCAATGACTTTCGCTTTGTCGTCTGGAATAAAAAGCAGGAGGAGATCACGCAGTTGCCAGCCGCAACCGCCCTCGGCAAAACAGACGAAGAGCTTTTCTCCAAGGAAGCCGCTGACGTTTTCCACGCGATGGATAAAGAAGTTCTCGATTCAGGGATGCTGAAAAAGATTCCTCAGGAATCGATCCGAACGAAAGCCGGGAAACGGTATCTGAGGACACTCAAGCTCCCGATGAACGACCCGACTACGGGACGAATCCTGCTCTTGGGGATTAGCGAAGACATCACTGAATCGGTAGAAACTCAAAAGGAGCTCGAGCGATTGAACGAACGTTTCGATGCTACGAATCAAGAGCTACAGGAAACACAGAACCAACTCTTTCAGGCGGAGAAGTTGGACTCCATCGGCCGCCTGGCAGCCGGCGTCGCTCACGAGGTAAAAAATCCGCTGGCTATGCTCCTGCTGGGAATCGATTATCTGGATGGAGGTGTTAGCGAGGATGATGAGAACATTCCAGTCATCCTTAAGCAAATGCGTGAAGGCGTTACCAGGGCAGATTCCATTGTCCGAGGTCTGGTAGACTTCTCCTCCCAGAGCGCCCTCAATCGGAAAAAGTCACGCATTCGCGATGTTTTTAACAACACCCTCCTACTCGTCAAACACGAGCTGGTCAGGTCCAATGTAAAGCTCAGGCTGGGCATCGTAGACAACCTACCAAGTGTCTATCTGGACGTGCCCAAATTCGAACAAGTCCTTATCAATCTTATCTTAAACGCCATCCAAGCGATGGCTGACCGTGAGCAGAGAGAACTTACCATAACAGCGCAAACCGAAAAGCTACAGAACGTGGACCCCGACGAAGGAGCGAGGACACTGCGCATTTTCCGCGACAACGATATCGTGGTAGTTGTCCGTATTCAGGATAATGGGACGGGAATCGACCCTGAGAACATTGACAAAATATTCGATCCCTTTTTCACAACGAAAGCAACAGGTGACGGGACTGGACTGGGCCTTTCCATCACCCGTAAGATCGTCGAGCTTCATGATGGAAAACTACAACTAAAAAACCGCGCAGATGGGGCGGATGGAACGATCGCTGAAATCACCCTACCCACCCGTTTGGCAAATACTGCGCATATCAAATCCCCAAAGCTGAAACAGGATAACCCCAACTAGAACGACCAGTTAGCAAGAGAAGATACCAACCAGTTATGCAAAAAAAAATCCTTGTCGTAGATGATGAAGCGGGCTTCACCCAGCTTCTCAAGATGAATCTAGAGCGCTCGGGCAGCTATCAAGTCAGGGTAGAGAACGACTCTCTCAAAGCGATCGAAGCGGCGCGTGAATTTAGCCCCGACGTAATCATTTTAGACGTAGTGATGCCCGGCATGGACGGCGGAGATGTGCAAGCCGCCCTATCGGACGACCCAACTCTACGGTCAACTCCAGTGATCATGCTCACCGCCCTCGTCGACAGCAGTGAGCTACCATCTGACTCAGTAGCCCAATCAGGTG
>JAHDIL010000245.1:0-612 GCA_020630835.1 Verrucomicrobiota bacterium | reverse complement strand
ATCATGCTCCCCAAGCCCGTGGATATCAGTCTGCTGATCCGCGCTATAGAGGAAGCTACAGCGTAAGAGAACTCTGCGCCGCTCTTGCGATAATCTCCCAACAATTTTCCGCAGCCCACAGCCGCGGATAAGTCTCTGGCTGTTGCTTCTCAGCTTTCATACATTTTGAGTTATGAAAAGCTTGTTCCCCTTTCTGATTGCCGCGGTTCTGATTAACTCCTTTGCGAAGGCGGACTCAAAATCCATCAAAACATTTTCCGAGCGAGCTAGCGTGATTGACCCACGCTCGAAGTCCTACGAAAAAATCAACTATCTCCTCGAGAAACCCGACGGAACCCCTGCAGATTTGCAGGTAGTGCAGGTAAACCATGAGAACCAAAAAGCAGGCAAGCTGGTCCTCTGGATGATGGCACACTGCAGCAATCTGGCAAATATGGTGAACGGTTATGGCATGCACTACATACAGCCGCGGTATGCCAACCAATGGTTCACAAAAGTTTGTCAGGAGAAGCCCGTTGGCGAGAGCTGCCGTGGCAACATGCGCCTAGAGGCCGCCACTGGAGATGACCACTCTGATCAGGCAGGTATCGAAGCACCCGACGGGATGATGGA
>JAHDIL010000244.1:1450-3729 GCA_020630835.1 Verrucomicrobiota bacterium | reverse complement strand
GACTCTTTTGCGGGTAAGCGACCCGCTGTCCAAATCCAGCCAAGCTCCGGCTCGACCTCATTCTGTCTCACTCGTTGGTAGAGCAATGTCCCGCCAAGGGAGATGAAACGCTCACGCAAGCGCTCGTCTAGCACATACCGGCTGATGCCGAGAGCTGGTCTAGCGAGGTTCGTCTGATAGAAACTCCCTTTACTCGTGCCCCAGGAAAGCGAGCGATGTTGGTGAGCATCGCCAAACAAGTCGCGTATGCCAAGCCGATCGAGAGTGTCTGCCGTCACTCCATTGATAAACTCTCCACAAACACGATGCCTGGGGTAACTCCCTGCCTCATAAAGTGTCACTCGGCGCCCTCCTCTGAGAAGCGCGATACCGAGGCTTAATCCGCATAATCCCCCACCAACAATTCTGACCGGCTTTTCGACAAAACCGTCTCCCTTCTTAAATGGTTCCGAGAGATACACGCTTTCCTATACGCCAAAACCTAGAAAACAGCTCGTTTTTTCGCCAAAAAACGCCACCCACCAAAATAGGAGCCTCTCTCACAGATCGCCCAGTCTATCTCGTTGAGGTCGAGAGAGCCCGCCAATTCGCCCTTTGCGAATCCTGCGCGCGTGCTCACTGGCATATCATGGCGTGTAACATCCCCTATGAACGGCCAAATCATGCGACCGCAAATAAGAGCCCATTCTGTCCGATGCGGCTCAGCAAACAAGAGCGCATCAGCCTGGCTCACAGCATCTCCGATCTGCTCCAGTAAGTGAGGGCTGAAATGATGCAGAATGAGGTTAGCTGCGATAGTGATCCGCTGCCCACTTGCGCGGGCGTCTCGAACGGCTCTAGGCAAGGTCTGAAGCAGATCACCCTGTATCCAGAGCAGCCCGGATTCATCAACTAGCTGGTCAGGGCATGGCTGCAGATCGAGCGCACGAACCTGGCAACCAAGCTGCAGCAACTTCCTAGTCAGCGTCCCCTCTCCTGCGCCTAGCTCAATAACACAGTCACCGCTATCTAACTCTTGGCGGGCGAGCCTGATAATCCAACGTTCCCCACCAAGAAATGAGTTGATCCAACGCAAATCGCGCCGCGAACGCAGTGCTCTAGGGTCGTCCTGCGCGAGCTGGTCAAGTATCTCAGGCTGCACATCTCGCTTCATTTAGCTTTATTCGCCCCAACTACCACGACAATGGAAGCAAAATTATGGGAAGGCTTAGCTGGATCAGCAGGAAAGCTCATCTGTGAGATATCGCCGTCTAGAAATAGAGCCTCCTTGCAGCCAAGCTGCACAAAGGCTTCCGCAAATCCCCAAAGATTGGGAAACTTAGGTGAATGGAAGTCACTCATAAGAAAGATCAACTTCCCATCCTCACGAACACCCACTCCATTTCGGTGTAAACGAGACGAAGAGCCTTCATTGAACTTCGGGTGTTTACGGCCCTCGCTAAGAAGCAGAGGTCCCGACTGCACGGCAAAAAGAGGAACACGATTCTTCCTCTTGGCATAGGACCCGGTAGGCACGACTCGAGCCGTGCCATCCTGCTCGATGAGAAAAACGCCGTTAGGCTCAAGGTAAAAATTGCCCTTTCCTGCTTTTTCATTGAGCGGCAGAAGCTCATCGCCATTTTGCACGAGCAGGCCAGATGGCACGCAGCCTGGTTCGAAAATGCCTCCGTTCATCAGATAAAGAGGTTGTTTCCCAGATCGGCTGACAGCTGCCGCCGCTTTTGGAAAGGTATTCACCAGGTCCCCTTCGCTATCTTTCCAAATCACTAAGACCTGTTCAGGAGGGGCAATCAAAATGTGGTAATCGATACCTCGGATCACCCGACGCTCATAATCGGCAGCCTTGTTTTCACTCTGTAGCAGAGAGGAAACAAGGCAAAAGCAAAACGCAACATATCTCATTTAAAAAAGAGTTTACCGATGATCGCCATCCCCCCCAAGCTCAATCTCCAACATCTTTACCAACTCCTGCCGATCAGTCTTTCCCAGTGATGTCCTCGGAAAATTAGGAATCGCACAACAACGCGTCGGGATCTCGATCTTCGGATACCGATCCCGCATGACTGCCAGTATCCGCTCTGCCTCCTGAGTGCTTGCCGAAGTGCAAAGGATTAATTCATGGCCATAGCGCTCGTCAGCTATCGGCAGCACCGCCCAAGCTGCCCTCTCAAACGCCAGCTCTCTGACCCGCTCTTCACATTGCTCCCAATCTACCCATTCCCCCATGACCTTAACTCTGGACGACTCTCGTCGATCAAAGCGCAAACGCTCTCCATCCA
>JAHDIL010000244.1:1177-1440 GCA_020630835.1 Verrucomicrobiota bacterium | reverse complement strand
TTACACACAAACGGCGCTCCGGGTCGATCTTTGCCGCCAGATGCGGGAGCAGGGGTAACCATGTCCCGTCACCCTCCAGCGCAGTTGCTACCTGCGAGCAGGTTTCCGTCATTCCATAAGTCGGCCAAAGCGGCCAGCCTAACGCACGGCCAGCACGAACCAGTCGTGGATCAATCCTCCCCCCACCTAAAAATACCCCTCGCAAACAATCCGGTGCAACCGTCCTGCTACTAACGATGTCGGCGAGATGGGTAGGGGTGGCC
>JAHDIL010000244.1:0-1167 GCA_020630835.1 Verrucomicrobiota bacterium | reverse complement strand
TCAATATTGCACATTCGATTTGTTGAGTCTGAATGATTTCCTGCTCCTCGATCAGCTGACTCCATGCAAGTCCCGTCTTGTCCCATGCCTCATAACTCTCGACTACCGTAGCACCCAACAAATGAGCCCTGGCATAGGTTCCCAGCCCACCCACATGCACCGTAGTAAGCCCTGCTAAAAACCGATCCTCCGGTCTCAAACGGCAATGCTCGACCACAGCTTTTGCCGACTTCACGAAAGCCTCTTTCGAGATTACAACCAGCTTGGGTTTACCTGAAGATCCTGACGTCGAAAGAACCACTGAAGGCTTCTCAATAGTTTCCTTAAGAAAAGCTTCTAACCCAGTCAGGTCTAGCTGACGCCGACCATCAACGCGAATGTCAACCCCATCGCTATTCCAGTAATCAGGTGAGATCAGGTCCATCTCTGCCACTTTTGTTTCTCAAGAAGGTCGGTAAAGCCAAAACCTACTGAGTTGACCTCATCCTTACCTAGACGGCTATTACGAACCGTTAATCGCTCGAAGAACTCATTCGGCTGGAAGCAATGCTGCGTAACCAAGCCGCATGTCCGAATCTGCTCAGGGCGGGTCTCTGCCGCCCTAGCTGCCCAACTAGCAGCCATCACCTGTCCCAGCGCATGATCCATGTATGAGGTAATGAAAAAAGGCTGACTGTGATCTGGCAGAAAATCTGTGATTGCCGGTTTTATCACTGCTAGTTTAGCTGAGCCAGCACGCTCCTCGACGAAACGGTCCGCGGCCAAGGGAACACCATCTTGACAACAGCGCCGCCAAGATGCTGTATCGAAGGGGAATGGGTCCTCGATACTCTCGATTTTCTGTCTCAAATCACCAGCAAGCCCCTCCCACCAGTCTAGAAAGTCAACCTCCTCCAATATTTCATTCCAATCCAACCGGATGCGGAATCCAGCGTCGACCCACTCTCGAAGCACCTCAGTTGTTTGGGCAAGGTCCTGTGTTCCTTTCAACTTTATCAAGCTAACCGATTGTGAAATGCGAGGTAAATCCTCGTCAACAGGTCCCATCGCCAGATGGTGACTGATCGGCACTTCTCCTGCCATGAGATCTATGCCCTGCCGACGGGCCTCGGCATCCTCTTTCAGGAAAATGAGTGCTCTCCTCAAAAGGGGACTAGCTGTGTAATC
>JAHDIL010000243.1 GCA_020630835.1 Verrucomicrobiota bacterium | reverse complement strand
AGATGCCAAGCCGTTACCCGAGCACATATTGCGAAAACATTATCTGCGAAAACATGGGCCGGGAGCCTATTACGGGCAAGGTTAGTCGTGCCCTAAGCATTGAGCCAAAAGATGGTGAAATACCTCGGTTGCCAGAAGGGTATCGCGATGGTTGAAGCCTTTGTGGGGACCGATAAGCACAGGGTGATCTTCAGGATCGGTTGGGATGGCTCCGTGTGAGCCTTTTACGAGTGTCGCATCTAGCGGAATGACATCCATTAACATGCGAAAGCCAAGCTTCTTACGGAGAAGCTTGCTAGCGAGCTTCAGCTTCGGAAAGCGGATCTTGGGATCGACAAAGAGTTCAACCGGATCGTATCCTGGTTTGCGGTGAATATCGACGGAGCGAGCGTAGTCCGGAGCTTTGCGGTCTGCTTTCCAGTAGTAGTAAGTAAACCAGGCGTCGGGCTCGGCAACAACGACGATATCACCCGCACGCTCATGGTCGAGTCCAGCTGCCGCTCGTGCATCTCCATGAAGCACTTCTTTTACACCTGCCGTTTTCTCAAGCAGTTGGACAGTTTTATCAAGGAGGAGGGGATTGTTTAGGTAAACGTGAGCGACCTGATGATCGGCTATGGCAAAGACCTGACAGTTCCCTAGGTCGATGACTTCTCTACCTAACTCCTCGCGAAAACAGATCCAGTCTTGTTTGCGGAAAATTCGGTTGAGGTGAATGGCGCGTTTAGATGGAGTGATACCGTATTCACTCAGGAGACTGACGGAGACGCCTTTTGACTCTAGGTGAGTGGTTAAATCTTGCACTACTTTATCTATGGCGAGCAGGTCCTCGTCGGTGGATCGATCTTCTGGACCGAGCTTTTGCAAGTTGTAATCGAGGTGTGGCAGATACACAAGGTTCAGGTTCGGAGCATACTGATCTTCAAACCACTTGGCAGATTCGGCGATCCACTGACTGGAGGCGATGCCTGAGGCAGGTCCCCAGAACGCGGGGAAGGGGAAGTCCCCCAGCTTGCGTTTCATTTTTTTGCGCAGATCCATCGGCCAGGTTTGCACGTCAAATACCTTCTTGCCATCAGCGCAGTAGATAGGGCGTGGAGTGATTTGATAGTCGGCAGAGGAATACATGTTATTCCACCAAAAGACCTTAGCGCAGGTATAATCAGTGCCCAGCTCATCGCGGGCGCGTTCCCAGAGCTTTTGTCCGTTGACGAGCCGGTTTGATTGCTTCCAGCATCGATGCTCCGAATAGTCTCGATCATACCACATGTTGCCGACGACTCCGTGTTCGCTAGGAGGAAGGCCTGTGAGGAATGTCGCTTGCATCGTGGATGTCACCGCGGGCAAGGTAGGTCGAATGTAGGCCAGACGGTTCTCCTCACGATTGAGGAAAGAGGTGACGAACGGCATGTCTACCCCAATCTGTCGCTGGGTAAGCCCGACAACGTTGAGGATGGCTGTTCGAGGGAAGGGCGAGTTTTTCAAAAGTCAGGAAGTGGGAGGGTGTTGGTAGCAAACGGGTCGGAGGAAACGGCTAAGGCAGCGACCGCCGACACTGGTGAAGAGAGGGTGGCTGGCAGCAGGGTAGGGACCACCATGATGCATAGAGTAGTTTGGTTCCAAACCGACAGGGAAGCCATCGAAAATAATACGACCTGCGAAGCCCTCGCAGATAGACAGAAGCCTCGTTGAGAGACTGTTTTCCGACGCGGCGTGAATAGAAGCCGTCAGAGAACCCTTCCAGGAGTTAGCGAGATCGAGGTAGTCAGTATCGGTATCGCAGGTGATCGCCAGAGTTGCTGGGCCAAAGATTTCGTCCAGCCAGAATTGATCCGCCTGGCTAAGAAGCTCTCCCGCAGCAGCCTCGGCTAAGACGGCAGGGACATGATAGCCTCCGCCAGTTCCATAGGTAGGGGGTTTTGTAAGGATGTTTGTTAGAGGGTTTCCCAGAAGATCCGCGATTCCTTTTTGATAAGCTCGAAAAATCCCATCGTGCAGTAGCGGCTGCTCATTACTGGCATCGAGCTTCTCTGATAATATCTGTAAGAAAGAAGCCCATTCTTCACTTCTCGATCCAATAATGACGCCGGGCTGAGTGCAGAATTGCCCATTACCTAGCGTCATAGCATTAAAAAACGACTGAGCTAGGGCGGCAGGGTTGATAATCGAATTAGGAAGGAAAAAGACAGGATTGACGCTGCCCATTTCAGCATAGACTTGGATAGGGTTAGGACGTGCCGCACAGCTATCCATGATGGAGCGACCTCCCGTTAATGAGCCGGTGAAAGCGACGGCCTTAATCGAAGGGTGCTGCACCAATGCCTGTCCAATTCCAGTGCTTCGCCCATGCAGAATCTGAAAAAAGGCAGGGGGAAGTCCGCAGTCGGCGAGGCTTCGGGCGAGGATCTCAGAAGCCAGGTGGCAGGACAACGGCTGCTCTGGATGAGCCTTGAAGATAACCGGGCAGCCAGTTGTCAGGGCGGACAAAGTGTCGGCGCTAAGCACGGAAATCGCGATGGGGAAATTTGCGGCACCAAAAACAGCCACTGGCCCGATGGCGACGCGGGTTTGATGAAGACGCGGCTTAGGTAGCGGTTTGTTATCAAGAGCGCCGGCATCCTCGCTTGCTTGGAAGCAGCGCCCCGATCGCAGTTCTTCGGAAAAGTGGGCGAGAGATCCCAGGACTCGGTCAACCTCCCTGGCGCAGCGGGCAGCGGGATAGGCGGACTCTGCACAGGCTGCCTGCTCCAGCTCAGCGCGGGCATCGCTCAGGTTTTTATGGATGGCCTCTAAAAGGGAAAGGCGTTGGTCCTTTTGCAGGTTGCGGCAGTCAGCTGCTATCGCTTGAGCGGACTCTGCCGCGCGATTTACCTGATTAAGCGTTGCCTCGACAACTTTGGGCCCCATTTGCTCACCTGTAAAGGGGTCATGGGCGCGGAAAAAGGAGTCGCCGATGTGGCAGGCTCCTCCGGCGATCCATTGTCCGATTAAGGTGGGGTGATTCATGGATGAACCATCCTTAGGCCATTGGGGGCGTGCAATAAGCAAATTTCACAAAAGCGGCCAGTCACCGCTTGATATTTGCTACTATCTCAGAAGCTAATTTGGGATCCGCCATCCCTTCGAGGTAACCTTCAGATTGTAGGAAACTGTCCGTGCGCATGAGAGTCTCGATGAAGTAGTCTCCTTCACCGGGACTGCGCCCGAGCTTCGGGTTGAAGAATCCGTGACCCGCCCCTTCGTAGAGATACAGTTCTGAGCCCACTCCAACGCTCTGACACTTTTCCTGAAACTGCCGCATTTGCTCAACGCTGATTAAGCCATCATCAGACCCGAAGAAAACGATATTGTGAGGAGTATCCTTAGCAATCTGGTGAAAGGGAGAAATCGCCGGAAACCATTCTTTTAACCGGTCGTGAGCATAGCCGTCAGGGCCATTGTGGTAGACAGGATTGAATAGCAGCAGCAGGTCTGCCTTCGTTGAAATACTCGTGTCTTCGCCCTCGGCATCAAACCCTTCACACATGCTGGTCGCGGCAGCTAGATGCCCTCCTGCTGAGCCTCCTCCGACAGCGATACGGTTTGGATCGATGTTGAACCGCTTTGCATTCTTGCGGATGTAGCGAATGGCAGAGTTTGCATCTTCGAGCGCGATGTTGGGAGCCGTTTTGTGCGAGCTCTTTGTCCGGTAAGTGGGCAGGAAAACGGTCGCACCACGTGCAGCTAAATATTCCCCTTGAGGCAGGAAATG
>JAHDIL010000242.1 GCA_020630835.1 Verrucomicrobiota bacterium | reverse complement strand
ACCAGCTCCCGTTCTGGCTAAATATTCCTATCCTATCATGGTTACTCTTGCGGGGGCGCTGTCATTTTTGTGAAGCCCCGATTCCGGCGCGCTATCTTCTTGTGGAGGCTGTCACGGCCATGCTCTTTCTTGCTGTTGCGCTTGCCTTTCTCCCTTCGTTGGGATGGCTGGGTGTGATCGCTATGTGGCTGTTTGTTAGTCTTCTCATCGTAGCCACAGGTATCGATGCTGAGCACTTTTATATCCCTGATCGTATTAATCTTGGGGGATTGCTTATCGGATTAATCTTTAGTGCATTGGTGCCTCAGTTACATGGTAAAGGCATTTGGTGGCAGGGGCTCTTGCAGGCGGGTATAGGGGCGGCTTCTGGCTATGTAATGCTTTGGTTAGTGGTGTTTCTGGGTAAGCTTTTCTTTGGTCGTATTGAGCATGACTATCGGCAATCTCCTGCCCGCTTGCGCATTCGTGAGGGGAAATCACCAGAAGGGGGCTATGACACGGTGCTTATCAATTTAGGAGATCAGAAATATGAGTGGGGCGAGGTGTTTTTCCGAAAATGGGATCGTATTGAGATCGAGGCCGATGAGGTGAAGATCAGATACGAAAAGGAGGATTCTGACGGTGGTGGAAAAGCTGAAAAGGTGATTGCAGTCCAGCAGCAGAATGCAGCCTTGAAACAGACCGGATTCACGATTTTTCAGGACTCTCTGCTCATCGATGGAGACCGTATTAAGCTCGAGGAGGTCTCGCAGGTGACTGTTGAGAAACTCCGTTATGCTCGTATTCCCAGGGAAGCGATGGGCTACGGTGACGTCAAATTAGTGGCTATGATCGGAGCTTTTCTGGGTCTAGAAAGTCTCCTTATTTGCCTTTTTGTCGCTTCGGTATCCGGGGCCTTGGTAGGGTTCGGACAAAAGCTCCTTGGCGAGAAACTCTGGGGCCGGCAACTCCCTTTCGGCCCCTACCTTGCTCTGGGAGCCCTTGTTTTTCTCTTCTTTGGCGACAATTTGTGGGAGTGGTATTTCACCAAAATTTTTCGGCGTTAACAACTTGGTAGGTGCCTAGAGGAACTTGCCTTGCTCGCCATTAGGAGGGGCGGGGCTAAGCCTAGAGTGACTACGTAGGAGAGCTCGAAGGCTTTGCTCCTTCATCCCCGTGGCCAAAGTAGCTCTAATCCTAAGTGTTGGCTGCCCTCTACCGGTATCTCCTCTAGCTTGCCGCCGCGGACGCTATCTGAGATCCAGATTTGGTCAAGACGTAGAAGAGGATTGTCTGCGGGATAGGTATGTCCCGTTCCATCACCCAACCGTGTATAAGCATCTACCAGGCCCGCTACTTTTAGCGGTCTCAGCGAATCGTCACCGGCCGGACAGTAATACCCCCCGATCAGGAAACGAAACACATTTTCTTTTCCCACTGGGTTTGAGCCGATCGACTGTCGAATAATGCGTCGATTTGAGATGCGCGTTTTGCGCGCATACGACCAGATTTCCGGATTCCAGAGGGCCGTCTGGGGAGTTAGCCAGTCGAGATCGAGCACGGTGACATCCAGCTTTGTCTCTTTGACCTCGATACGTGTGTGAACAACGGGGTGATTCGGGTCGGAAATGGACGCGATCACCGTTCCCCTAGTTAGTATGCCTACCCTCCGCGAAATAGTCAGCTGGTAGTCATCTGCGTAGGGTGAGTCTCGAAACCAGTTCTCGAGCTCTTCCTTTTGTGGGCTTTGCTGTAAAAAAAGCACGTCGGGTTTGCGGGCTAGGGCTGTCGCCACCACCTCGACTTTTCCTGCACAGTTAACATTGAGGAGATGTAGCGTCTCGTCGGATTTTTCGATCTCAAGCGCTGATTGCGAAAGACTACGTAGTATACCCGGGGTCTCACTGGCGAGTCCGACACCCGCCGCTACCCAAGCGATACAGACAATCAGGCTCCAACGCTTCGATCCAAGCAGAAAGCCGATAAGTGAGCAAGCCAGTCCTACCAGGGTCCAGCACCAAATAGGTCTCAAACTGAGTGGAGCTAGCTGGTCCCATTGATTGACCTTGAGAGCTATGATCACGAGCAGCAAAACCCCGCCGAGCGCGGGTAGACCAAATCGGAGCAGCTTTGATCTTCGGGATACCATCCTACAAAGGTAGACAAGCTGATGTCAAAATGCCACGAAATTTTAAGATTCAGTGATAGAGCGATTGCTGCAAGGGTGTGAATTGAGGCGTCGTATGGGAATCGAGCCCTCTCCCGAGGATCTAGCCGTGAAAAAGGTTTTACCTTTGCCGTTCTCATTCTACGCTTAAAAGGTATGAAATTATTTGCGTGTCTAATTCCTCTTATTTTCGCAGCTGGCCTCATGGCAGAAGATGCTAGGAGCATCGTGAACTCGTTTGAGACTCAAAAAGCGGCGGCCCTTTCCGCCTATCTGGAAAGTAACCCAGATGCTGAGGATGCGGAAGCAGCGCAGATATTCCTCATCGGCATATACCTGCAACTAGAGGAGAATGACAAAGTGATACCGCTGCTGCGCGATCGCTATGATAGTTTGCCAAAAGGCGCAGACGCCAACCTACAGGAGATCATTGGAGGTGCTATTGAGCCGCTTTTTACGCTCTATTTGAAAACTGGTCAAAAGGACAATGCGAAAGCACTTATCGAGCGAGCCAAAAAAGATTTGTTAGATAACCCGCAAGCTCCACAAATCGCCGAATATTTTGATGGAATGCTTGTTAAGCTTTCTATGCCGAGTGTAGGCGACACGATGGAAGTAGCGTTCACCTCGACCAAGGGAGTCGAGATCGATCTTTCCACCATGAAAGGGAAAGTCGTGCTGATCGACTTTTGGGCTACGTGGTGCGGTCCCTGTGTCGCGGAAATGCCGCATATTCTGAGCACCTATGAAGCGCATCACGAAGATGGATTTGAGGTCGTCGGGATTTCTCTCGATGACGATAAAGAAGCTCTCGACCGTTTTGTTGAACAATACAAAATGCCTTGGCCACAGATGTTTGATGGCAAAGCTTGGGAGAACGAATTTGTCAGAAAATATGGCATCACGGGAATCCCTGCGACTTTCCTGCTTGGCAAAGATGGAAAGATCGTCGCCACTGGCCTTCGAGGTGATGAACTGAAGCAGAAAGTTGGCGAGTTGCTCAACTGAGGTGCGAATTGAAGCAAACGGTTATGCAAGCACCAGAGTTACGAACGCGTGTCGTCCAGGCAAATCAGGAGCTCGTTCGTTATGGCTTGGTCCATTTGACTTGGGGGAATGTGTCAGAGTGCGATCGGGAGCAGGGGCTTGTTGCTATAAAACCGAGCGGAGTTCCTTATGCTGAGATAACAGACCAGACTATCGTCCTTGTCGATTGGGATGGTGATACGATAGAGGGTGACCTTAAGCCTTCTTCTGACCTTGCTACCCACCTAGAGATATACCGAAACTTCGATGGGGTAGGCGGAGTCACTCATACCCATTCTACGGCGGCGACGTCTTTTTCGCAGGCGGGAAAGGCCCTGCCGTGTTTGGGAACGACCCACGCTGATCATTTTTTCGGCGAGGTTCCGCTGGTTCGAGAGTTAAGAGATGAGGAAGTCGCCGAGGCCTATGAGGAGAATACGGGTAAGGCAATCGTTGAGCATTTTCGTGATGCTGGTATCGATCCCATCGCCGTCCCGGCTTGCTTGCAGAAATTTCACGCGCCTTTCATCTGGGGGGTATCCGCTATAGACTCAGTTAAGAATGCGGTCGCTCTTGAGATGTGCTGCGAAATGGCTTTGAAAACACTGAGTCTCGACCCAGATGCCAAGCCGTT